>CAMWWJ010000248.1 GCA_947177925.1 uncultured Lachnospiraceae bacterium | reverse complement strand
GAATTGAAATATTCTTTTCTAATCGTTTTACTGGCTGTCATACATTTTTTCTTTTCCATATTTTATTATTATTTTGATGTTCTACCTTTGATTATTTATAATTTGGCCAGTTGTATGTTTTATTTCACTTTATACAAGATTGTTGTTAAAAGGAAGAAATATTTCCAGCTTATGAATATTATGTTAGTGGAGGTCGCCTTTTTTGCTTCTTCTTCCACTCTTCTTTTAGGCTGGGACTTCGGTTATATGATATATTTTCTGGCTTTGGTTCCTGTTGTATTTTATTTACTGTTTACCAATCCCCAATTTTACGGAAACTTAAAGCTCCCTGTGGTCTATTCCATTTTCATCTGCATCATATATATCCTTGTAAAAGGAGTAAGCTATTATGTGGTGCCGCCTTACAGCAGATGTATTCCCGAGGGCGTTATTCCGGTTATGTACTTGTTTAATTCCTTTCTTGTATTTATGTTTCAAGCATTTTTTTCATTGTTGTTCGTTTTTGAAATCCTACATATGCAAAATGCTCTGAAAGCTCAGAATACCAGACTGGATACCCTTGCAAATCTGGATCCGCTGACGCAGTTATTCAACCGCCGTTCCATGGAACAGCATTTAAACCATACTATGGACATTGCAAAGGCCAGCGGAACTGTTTTCAGTGTCATTATTGCTGATATTGATGATTTTAAAAAAGTGAACGATACCTATGGACATGATTTCGGGGATAAGGTTCTGTCAAATGTTGCCAATATCCTGAAAAGCCAGATGCGCGACGAAGATTATGTCTGCCGCTGGGGCGGGGAGGAATTTCTCCTTTTGATCAATGCCAACAAAGAAATTGCCAAGACAGTTGGCGAAAGAATCCGTTCCGAAATAGAAAAATCAATCGTCACGGACTCTTCCACTTCCCTTTCCGTTACCATGACCTTTGGCGTCATGGACTATATTCCAGGCTATAGCATAGAAAGACTTATTGCACTTGCTGACGAAAATTTATATAAAGGAAAGAGAAATGGGAAAAATCAGGTGGTGGCATGATTCTGCCAGAGGTTGAAAATCAATACATAGACTTGAACACAAAAAGACCTATATGTTAAAAAATGCAGTTTCATCCAACCATCTGGCAAACAGCTCCAAAATCCCATCTTCATTGTTTGTATGATCTGTCACATAATCAGCCGCCTGTTTCGTATCCCAGGTGGCATTTTTCATGGCTACTCCCACTCCTGCTGCCTTTAGCATGGAAATATCATTTGCCGCATCTCCCACAGCCACAGTCTCTTCTATGGGAATTTTCAGATAATCACACAAAAAAGCAACTGCATTACCTTTGGAAGCCTCCTTATGGATGATTTCCAAATAGTTTTTTGCAGAATAAAGGGCATGAATCTTTCCATGCAGCCTCCTTGAAAGCTCCTGCTTCAATGCCTCCAGTTTTTCCGGCACAGTTTCGATTGCTATCAGCTTATAAGGCTCCATATCGATTGATTTTAAATACTCCGCCACGTGTTCCACGACCATATAGGGCAAATGTATATGCTTCCGATATGCCTGCAGCTCCCTACTGTCCCGTTCCACTAAAATATGTGTATCGGAATAGGTCTGACAATGGATTCCAAATTCATTTGCAATGTTCATAGACTGGTTTACATAATCGAGCGAAAGCTTTTTCTCAAAAATAGGGGTATCTGCCTGACAGTCATATACCAAAGCTCCATTATAAGCAATCACAAACATTCCCGGATAATGAAGTCCCAGACTGTTTTTTGTTTCCAAAATACTTTTCAGCGGCCGCCCGCTGGAAAGAACCACGCTTCCTCCGGCTCCGGTAAACCGGTCTATGGCCTGATACACCTTTTGGGAGATCTTCTTTTCATCATTTAATAAGGTTCCATCCATATCCGTAAATAAAATCTTACATTTCATGTATGTTCTCTTTTGCCTCCTTGATACGCTCTAATATCTCATAAGGAATGACCAGCTTTCCATAACCGGTTGCCAGATCCAGCCCGGGCTTTGCCGCACCATGAAAGTCTGAACCTCCTGAAATCAGCAGCCCGTATTTCCCTGCCAGCTTTTTCATCTGCCTTTCTTCTCCGCTGTTATAAGTGCTGTAGACTGCCTCAATTCCCTTAAGTCCAGCCTCTTTTAATTCTGCCACCAATTCCTCCAGCCGTTTATCGCTCATGCCATATAAAACGGGATGGGCCAGAACGGGCACCCCACCTGCTTTTAAAATAAGCTTTACCGCCTGAACCGGCGTCACTTTTTCCCTTGGCAGAAAGCAGGGCGCATGATCTCCGATATACCTGTCAAATGCTTCCTTCATACTGGAAACATAGCCTTCCTCCCATAAAAATCTGGCATAATGGGCTCTTGTAAGCACCGCACCCGGAAATCGTTCCTTCAATTCTTCATAGCTGATATCCACCCCGTGTTCTACCAGCTTTTTACACATCTTCTCATTTCTGATTCTTCTGGATTCCTGAAAATTCTTCAGATATTTCCGAAATTCCTCTCCCTCATAATCAATATAAAGACCTAAAATATGAATGTCCTTTCCCTGATACTCGGTAGAAAATTCAATTCCGGGAATCACTTCGATATCTTTTCCTTCCGCCGCCAAAAAAGCCTCCGCTAACCCTTCCGTCGTATCATGATCTGTCAGGGCAAAGGCGGCCAATCCCTTTTTCACAGCATACTCCACCAATTCGCGGGGGGTATAACTTCCATCCGATTTGGTGGAATGGACATGCAAATCCACAATCTTCATTTCAATCCTCTCCCTTCTAAATTTCTATCAGGCACCGGCATTCAAACACTCCCTGCCCAAACTGCCGCACCCTGCCATGTAACAGAAAAAAGCTGCCGAAACACCCATTTCTTCAAGGTGTCCCTGCAGCAAGTCTTCTTATCTTAATTTTCGTCCTCTTCCTTATTTGCTGTATAAACCGTTCTCTTTCTAGCCATTTCATCACTTTCCAAATACTCGTCATAAGTGGTAATCTTATCAATTAAGGAGCCGTCCGGTAAAATTTCCATAATCCGGTTTGCTGTAGTCTGCACAAACTGATGGTCATGACAGGCAAACAAAGCCACACCTTTAAATTTGATAAGACCGTTGTTCAAAGCTGTAATGGATTCCATATCCAAATGGTTGGTAGGCTCATCCAATACAAGACAGTTAGCGCCGGATATCATCATTTTGGATAAAAGGCAGCGAACCTTTTCCCCACCAGACAACACCTTCACCTTTTTCACTCCGTCCTCTCCCGCAAACAGCATACGTCCCAAAAATCCCCGCACATAAGTAACATCTTTTACAGGGGAATAGCCGGTAAGCCAGTCTACAATGGTCAGGTCATTATCAAATTCCTCCGTGTTATCCTTTGGAAAATAAGCCTGAGAAGTAGTAATCCCCCACTTAAAGCTTCCTTCATCCGGCTCCAGTTCTCCCATAAGAATCTTAAACAAGGTAGTTTTCGCTAATTCGTTGCCTCCCACAAAGGCAATCTTATCATCATGTCCCACAATAAAGGAAATATGGTCAAGAACCTTTTCTCCATTGATGGTTTTTGTAAGATTTTCCACGGAAAGAACTTCATTTCCGATTTCTCTTTCCGGTCTGAAATCAATATAAGGATATTTTCTGCTGGAAGGCTTGATTTCATCCAGTTCAATTTTTTCAAGTGCCTTCTTTCTGGAAGTAGCCTGCTTGGATTTGGATGCATTTGCGGAGAAACGGGAAATGAATTCCTGTAATTCCTTGATTTTCTCCTCTTTCTTCTTATTTGCTTCCTTCATCTGCTTTATAAGCAATTGGCTGGACTCATACCAGAAATCATAGTTACCTGTATATAACTGAATCTTGCCATAATCAATATCTGCCGTATGGGTGCATACCTTATTTAAAAAATAACGGTCATGGGAAACAACGATTACCGTGTTCTCAAAGTTGATTAAAAATTCCTCCAGCCAGGCAATGGCATTTAAATCCAGATGGTTGGTAGGCTCGTCAAGCAGCAGAATATCCGGATTGCCAAATAAAGCCTTTGCCAAAAGGACCTTTACCTTTTCATTACCATTTAAGTCCTTCATAAGTGAATAATGGAGATCCGTATCGATACCAAGACCGTTTAACAGCATGGCAGCATTGGACTCTGCTTCCCATCCATCCATTTCTGCAAATTCACCCTCTAACTCACTGGCACGAATACCGTCTTCGTCAGAAAAATCCTCCTTTGCATAAATGGCGTCCTTTTCCTTCATAATCGTATATAATCTTTCATTTCCCATGATGACTACATCCATAACAGGATATTCGTCATATTTGAAATGATCCTGCTCCAAAAAGGAAAGGCGCTGTCCCGGCGTAATGGCAATATCGCCTTTGGTAGTATCCAACTGTCCGGAAAGGATTTTTAAAAAAGTGGATTTTCCGGCGCCGTTGGCACCGATTAAACCATAACAGTTTCCTTCCGTGAATTTAATATTAACGTCCTCAAAAAGGGCTTTTTTCCCGATTCGTAAAGTTACATTGTTTGCACTAATCATAATTGACTCCGTTTTTCTTTCATTTTTGGCAATTCTGTTTTATTTTTTTGCCACCTTTTCTATTGTACAGAAAATTTTGAAAAATGCAAGGGGGATTGCTGAAATTGAGAGAGGGGATGGATGGGGGACGCAGAAGCCAGCAAAGCATATAGAAGCCTTACGGGCACGCTTTCGCTCTGCAAAGACGCAGCGGTACATATGATTGCCGAAAGGCGGCCTTTCCGGCTCTTGATTTTGATTAGTCTGCTGCTCTTGACTGTTTTTAAATATTTTTTTACATCATACATTCTGCTCATTCTTTCAATAATATTTTCAAATATCCTGCAACCGCACCCAGCAGTTCTTCTTCCAGCGTGGCAGAAAGTTCAAATTTTCTTTCTTTTGCATCCTCCACAACCACCTCATCCTGCCCACCAGAGGACGCCTCCTGTACAAAGACAAAATCCTCCAGTTTGACGCAGAGTCCCCTTTCC
>CAMWWJ010000247.1 GCA_947177925.1 uncultured Lachnospiraceae bacterium | reverse complement strand
GGACGGCAATTTTAGGCATATTGCGCCACGGACGGCGCTATATGCCGACCCGACCGGCCTCCAATCCCCTTCCCAGGCTGTTTAGGAAAAGCGCCATCAAAAACACCGCCCGTTGCCCTATGCCCTCCCTCTGCCGCGTCCCCACATCACCCTACTCCCCCAAAAAAGAAAGGACCACATTTTATGGAAAACAACCTACACCTCTACTACATCTTTTACACAGTATCCCTCCACAAAAACATATCCGGCGCCGCCAAGGAGCTGTTCATCAGCCAGCCCGCCATCAGCAAGGCCATTTCCAAGCTGGAGCAGAACTTGAACACAAAGCTGTTTACAAGAAGCTCCAGAGGCGTCACCCTCACTTTTGAGGGAGAACTTTTATTTGAACAAGTAAAAAAAGCATTTCTTTCCATTAAATATGGAGAACAACAGCTAAAAAGAGCTGCTGGTCTGGGAGTATCCACACTTTCCATAGGAGTAAGCACTACTCTTTGCAAATATGTTCTGCTTCCCTATTTAAAACAGTTCATAAAAGATAACCCCCACATTAAAGTAAGCATTAGCTGCCAGTCCTCTTTGGAGACCATAGCCGCTATTGAAAAGGGCACATTGGACATTGGATTGGTAGGAATACCTGCTAATCAGGAAAATCTTGTTTATGTTCCCATTGCAGAAATTCAGGATACTTTTATTGCTACAAAAACCTATTTAAAAAATCTGAAAATCCGTGAGGGAACGGATAAAAACCATTTATTTCAAAATGCTGCCTTTATGATGCTCAATAAAGAAAATATGTCCAGAAAATTCATAGACAGCTATCTTTCCAAAAATCAAATCGAGATTGGAAATCTCCTTGAAATTGATACGATGGATTTACTGATTGAATTTGCCAAAATTGATCTGGGCATTGCCTGTGTAATCCGAAATTTTGTAGAAGAAGAATTGAAACAGGGAACTCTTGTGGAAATTCCATTAAAGCATTCTCTTTCTAAACGAAAAATCGGATTTGTCTACGAAGATTCTGAGCATGTAACGGACAGCATGAAGCATTTTATTTCTTATTTTACTAAATAGGTTATACAAAAAATGCATATATTTTTTGTGAAAAAGCCCCTGAGAATTGTCTCAGGGGCCTGCTTATTATCCTTGCTTCGCCACATGCTTATTCATTATAATACTGCTTCCAATTTGCTATAACTTCTTCTGCTGCTTCCTTTGTACAGTTCAAAAGCTGACACAAATTATCTATGGCAGAATCCTTCAATCCTACCAACAGATATTTGTCCACTAAATCCAAATCAGACTTTTGGCATTCCATTCCGTTTATCACAACTGTATCCTTTGCCGGCTCCGGCACTGGCGGATATGCCTGAACTACCTCCGTATTTTCAAAGGATATCACGTTCGCAGCCAGCCCTGTATGATGACTGATATTGCTTTCCTCATTGGCTTCTGCCGTTTCTTTTATTGTCTCCTCCGGTTTACTTTCAAATTTATTTTCCACAGGATTTACTGTCTGTAAAGTTCCGTCACGGCCTATTACATTCATTCCATAAAATGCCATATCCATCTCATAGCTATTCTTGTCCTCCTGTCCTGTATTACTTCCCATATCTGTTGACGAAACATTGCCATATGTATTTCCGCTATAAAACTGATTCTCACTATTGCTCATGCCTGTAAACGAACCTCCGCCATCGTTTACATTTCCTTCATAATATCCTAAAGCTTCTCCATAACCACCGTATGGACTCGCTACTCTTTGAGTCATCTCCTGCCTTTGGGCAGAAACATAACCGCCTGTAGAGAGTACCCCCACTAATAAGTAAGCTGCTCCCAATATAACATAAACGAATTGTGCAATGGAAGTCGGTATCATTGGCAGATATACTTCAAAAATCAGACCTGCCACTAAAATTACGGCATAAACATGAATTCCAATCCGATACACCTGTCCCCCTGACAAACCTTTCCCAAACAAAGCAGAAAAAATCATGGCTATCAATGCGAAAAACAATGTTGCTATAAAATGAACAATTGCCAAGAACGGAAATACAATAAACGGAGCTATCATAGAAACTTTTTTTATAAATGATATTCCCATATCCAAGAGTCCGTCTCTGGTATATTTTTCGCCTTTAAAATCCGAAAAATTCAATTGCTGATACTTCCCGTCCTTTTTCGTATAAATTAGAAGATTTTTCTTACTGACTAAGAGAATTCCCTCATAATGGGCATTGTTCCTTATATATTCCAAATCGCTTAATTCAAACCGTTCAATCTTTGAATCCGCACAAATAAATTGATTGGAGGCAACTAAATTATAAGGTTCTTCCAAATGAAGTTCTCCATTTTCCAAATAAAACTCTGGAACTTCCTTCCTTATGGCCTGTTTAATGCCATTCGTGTCTAATGTTACCAGCAATGAACCTAGCCAGACAATTGCATAAAGAAACGAAAATAAAAATACAAATCCAATCATGCGGCCTGTACCGCTGGAAGTAAGCCTTCCATATTGATCCGGTCTGAAAAATGTAATCCACAACTGTTGAAAAATACCTATCTTTTCTTTTTTCATAAAATAAAAACCCCCGTTTTTTTGCTATAATCTTTATAACTATAGCAAAAAAACGGGGATACGTCAACAAAAAATCATTCAGCTTCCAAAAGCGCTTCCAACTCCAATATCATGGAATTCAATTCATCCACCTGCTGAGTCAATGTTCCGATTTCTTTTGTATTACTTTGAACCATCTGGGTAATATTGCTAAACTCTTCATTCTCACTATGAATTCTTTCTACAATATCTTCATTTACTGCTACAGTCTTTAAAATCACATTGCCCTGCTGCTTTTGCAGGGAATCTACAGAAGCTATGGCCTCTGTGGATCTTTTCAGCAATTCCAGCATGTTACGAATTCCTTTTACCGTTTCCGACAGCACCTTGTTCTGATTCATCATCTGTTTCGCATTTTCATTCATAAATTCCGCAACTTCAGAAGTTCCAGACTGGACTCTGTTTACCACTTCATCAACCCTTAATAGAGATTCCCTCGTATTATTTGCCAGATTTCCTACTTCCTGTGCCACTACTGCAAATCCTCTTCCTGCTTCTCCTGCTCTTGCTGCTTCAATAGAAGCATTTAGTGCAAGCAGATTTGTGGATTCTGCAATTTCATTTATGATATTCAAAGTTTGTCCGATTTCTTCTGTTTCCATTAAAAGCTTTTCGGTTACTTCCATTGTTTTCTTAGTGGACTCATCCACTGTTTCACTAATGCTCAACAAATGATTCAGGGCATTTTCATTAGAAGCCGAAATTTCAGAAAGATCCTTGGAAATCTGATCGGCAAGCTGCATCTTCTCTGCCATATCATTACCAACCTGCTCTAAATCAGTAAGATTCTCACTGCTTTCCTTTGATTTTTCCAGCATGGCGCTATTACTATGTAGTAAGTTTTCACTAATTGCAGATAACTCTTCCGTGGAAGCGCTTTCATTTTCAGCAGTGGCAAGCAACGCCTGACTGGCATCTCCCAGGGATTTCGTCAATTCTGTTACCTTATTTAGTACCTGTGCAACCCGGTTGTTGTTCTTTTCCACTTCATCTTTCTTGGCATTTACCAAAAAGAAGGAAACAAAATAATTTAATAATAAAAATCCCAACATCGTTAAAAAAATCACAACAATACGCATCAGTATTTCCTGAAGCATAATAGATTTATCCGGCATATTATACTCCGGTCTGATAAACCAGGCTGCTATGGTGGAAACGCTCAGTCCGCCTATGATAAATATGCTAAGCTTAAAATCCAGAAAAAATGAGGCAAGAATCACAAAATAATAGGCAACATACCAGAATTCTCCGGTAGGAAGCAAAATACTAAAACCAAAATAATTTACAAATATTGCAATGGCAACTAATAACTTGACTCTGCCGTAGCTTTTATAATTCAATCTGCCGGTTTCTTTATCTACAATCGTGCGATACTGTAGAAACAATATAATTTCTTCCGGCAAAGCGATACATGCAAAGAAAATAAAAGCATGGAACCATTTCATACTTTCAAAACAGCCCAGAAATTTCAAGCATGGAAACACAACAGAACCAACTGCAATACTCAACATGACCACAATGACTACCAGCCTGCTTGTCTTTACATAATATTCCTCAATTACACTCATCTTTTCATTTTCCATGAAAATCCTCTCCATCTTGTAAAAAATTAACTCATAGACTTATCAGCTTTCCAAAGCCCAAATCTACAAATCATATTTATTATACAATACTATTTATTAATTTTCAACAATCACTAATTGGATTTTTTTATTCTTACATTTATTTTACACAATCATCTGTTTTTACAAACAAAACAAATTGGCAATTTGCACAAAAAAGCTGTGGCACAATCATATAATGCCACAGCTTTTATAGAATGATCTAATATGTATCAATCCTATTAATTGTTAATCAGCTTATCCTCTCCGTTCCAGCTATAAAGCTTACGGATTTCTTCTCCTACGATTTCTGAAGGATGCTCTGCCGCCAAGTTCCTCATTGCCCTAAAGTGAGCCTGTCCGCCTGCCGGAGACATATCCAGTAAGAAATCCTTTGCAAAAGTACCATCCTGAATATCGGACAGGATCTTCTTCATGGTCTTCTTTGTTTCTTCGGTGATGATCTTAGGTCCGGTAATATAATCGCCATATTCTGCTGTATTGGAAATGGAATATCTCATTCCGGCAAAGCCTGACTGGTAAATCAAATCTACAATCAGCTTCATCTCATGGATACATTCAAAGTAGGCATTTCTTGGATCATAACCTGCTTCTACCAATGTTTCATAGCCTGCCTGCATCAATGCACATACACCGCCGCAAAGAACTGCCTGCTCACCAAATAAGTCTGTTTCTGTTTCTGTTCTAAAAGTAGTTTCCAAAACACCGGCTCTTGCGCCGCCGATTGCAAGGGCATATGCCAAAGCCATATCCTGAGCTTTTCCTGTGGCATCCTGATGAACTGCTACCAGACAAGGAACGCCTTTTCC
>CAMWWJ010000246.1 GCA_947177925.1 uncultured Lachnospiraceae bacterium | reverse complement strand
GCCCTCCATGGCGCGGCATGACTAAAATTGCCGTCCATGGCAATTTTCCCCTGGGTCAGTGAACAGGCTGTTAAGGAAACCTGCCATCAAAAACAATGCATGGAATCCGCTCTCATCTCTCTGCTGCTGTTTCGTTTCAGGCATTACTTTTTGAATAGTACCGCCTAATTCTTCCACATATTGCCCTGTTCCCAAAGGACTGATGGCATTTCGATACACAGTGGGAGCTGGCAGGGCATAGGATAGTCTTAGAGGCCTTGGCAAAGTCGCCGGCACTTACGCACCGTATTTTGGTGCGTTAGTACCGCTGCGTCTTTGCAGAGCGAAAGCGTGCCCCTAAGACTATCCTATGCCCTGCCAGATCCCACGTCCTCATATCCAAATCCCCCTCCCCTTGACAAAACAATCCAAACTATCCTCTTGGAATTTACCAGCTCCTTAAATTGACAAGCCCCCAAAACTCCACTATAATTAAATAGAAAAAGTCCACCCACTAAGACTTTTCAAGAAGCAATCACAAGGAGAAGAATGACATGAGCAAAGAACTTGCAAAAACCTACGATCCTCACGGACTTGAGGACAGAATTTATCAAAAGTGGCTAGAAAAGAAATACTTCCACGCAGAAGTGGATTATGATAAAAAACCTTTTACAATCGTGATTCCGCCGCCAAACATTACAGGGCAGCTTCATATGGGACATGCCCTTGATAATACCATGCAGGATATCCTGATCCGCTTTAAAAGAATGCAGGGATATAATGCACTGTGGCAGCCGGGGACGGATCATGCAAGCATTGCAACAGAAGTAAAGATTATAGAGAAATTAAAAGAAGAAGGCATTGATAAAGAAGATCTGGGAAGAGAAGGCTTCCTAAAGCGTGCCTGGGACTGGAAAAAGGAATACGGCGGAAGAATCATTGAACAATTAAAGAAAATGGGTTCCTCCTGTGACTGGGACAGGGAACGTTTTACTATGGATGAGGGCTGTTCCGAGGCGGTAGAAGAAGTGTTTGTAAAAATGCACGAAAAGGGCTGGATTTATAAAGGCTCCCGCATTATTAACTGGTGCCCTGTATGCAATACGTCTATTTCGGATGCGGAGGTAGAATATGAGGAGCAGGCAGGCCATTTCTGGCATATCAAATACCCAATTGAGGGAACGGATGATTATCTGATTTTTGCCACCACAAGACCGGAAACAATGCTGGGAGATACGGCAGTAGCCGTACATCCTGATGATGAAAGATATAAGCATTTGATCGGAAAGACCGTAACGGTTCCGTTGGTAAACAGGGAGATCCCTGTTGTAGCGGATTCCTATGTGGATATGGAATTTGGTACCGGTGTGGTAAAAATTACGCCTGCCCACGACCCTAATGACTTTGAAGTGGGAAAACGTCATAATTTACCGGAAATCAATATTTTAAATGATGATGCCACCATTAACGGAAACGGCGGACAATATGAAGGCCTTGACCGTTATGAGGCAAGGAAGGCCATTCTGGCAGATCTGGAAAAGCTGGGATTGTTAGTAAAAATAGAAGACCATGTTCATAATGTAGGTACTCATGACAGATGTAAAACAACCATCGAGCCAATGATCAAAAAACAGTGGTTCGTAAAGATGGACGAATTGATCAAGCCTGCAGTAGAGGCGGTAAAGTCCAAGGATATCCGTCTTGTACCGGAAAGAATGGAAAAGACTTACTTTAACTGGACAGACAATATTCGTGACTGGTGTATTTCCAGACAGCTTTGGTGGGGACACCGGATTCCGGCATATTATTGTGATAAGTGCGGCGAGACGGTAGTTTCCAAAGGAATGCCTGCTGTATGCCCGGCATGCGGCGAGACTCATTTTACCCAGGACCCGGATACACTTGATACATGGTTTTCATCGGCACTGTGGCCTTTTTCCACATTGGGCTGGCCAAAGCAGACAGAAGATTTAAAATACTTCTATCCTACCGATGTGCTGGTAACCGGATACGATATTATTTTCTTCTGGGTAATCCGTATGATTTTCTCCGGCTTCGAACAAATGGGGGAAAAGCCCTTTAAGACTGTGCTCTTCCATGGTCTGGTTCGTGACTCTCAGGGAAGAAAGATGTCCAAGTCATTAGGAAACGGCATCGATCCATTAGAGGTAATCGACCAGTACGGCGCAGATGCTTTAAGGCTGACATTGATTACCGGAAATGCACCGGGAAATGATATGCGTTTCTATTATGAAAGAGTGGAAGCTTCCAGAAACTTTGCCAATAAAATATGGAACGCCTCCCGCTTCATCATGATGAATATGGATGGTAAAGAAGTAACTGAGTTAGCTAAAGCTAATCTTGAGCCGGCAGATAAATGGATTATTTCCAAGCTGAATAATTTGATTAAAGAAGTAACCGACAATATGGAACACTATGAACTTGGTATTGCGGTTCAAAAGGTATATGATTTTATCTGGGATGAATTCTGTGACTGGTATATTGAAATGGTAAAGCCGAGACTTTACAATTCGGATAACAGGGAAAGCCAGAATGCTGCCCTTGCTACCTTAAAAGCGGTTTTAATCGATGCATTGAAGCTTCTTCATCCATATATGCCATTTATTACGGAGGAAATTTTCTGTACGCTCCAGAGCCAGGAGGAGTCCATTATGATTTCCAAGTGGCCGGAATATACGGATGAGAAGAATTATGCAAAGGAAGAAAAAGAAATCGAAGTGATGAAGGAAGCTGTCCGGGGCATCAGAAATGTGAGAACAAGCATGAATGTGCCTCCAAGTAAAAAAGCACAGGTATTTGTAGTATCAGATAAGCAGGAAGTGCTTGATATCTTTACTGCAGGCAAGGTATTTTTTGCACCTTTGGCTTATGCTTCTGATGTGGTTATGCAGAAGGATAAAGCAGGGATTGCAGAGGATGCGGTCAGCGTTGTAATTCCGGATGCGGCTTTGTATATTCCTTTTGCGGAACTGGTGGATATTGCCCAGGAAGTGGAACGTCTTGAAAAAGAAGAGCAGAAGCTTAAAGGAGAAATCAAACGCGCCGAGGGCATGCTGAATAACGAGAAATTCATTTCCAAGGCTCCGGAGGCAAAGGTGGCGGAAGAGAGAAAGAAGCTGGAAAAATATACGCAGATGTTAAGCCAGGTACAGGAGAGACTGGGACAGTTAAAATAAAAAAAGTTAGTTATCGCTAACTGATTGCATGAATACAGGGAGGGAAGCTTATGAATGAAAAGGATTTGTTGAAATTGCTGGATGAAATTGGCATGGGAGTTGAAAATACGATTTTTGATCCTTTTGATGAAGCTTCCACCTATGTGAGAATCACGGAGGATAATAGTCAGGCATGGCTGTATCTTACCCCAAAGGAAGATGGCAGCCCTTACACGAAACAGGAGATTTATGACCTTCTTAAGAAAAATGAAGTAAGAGCCGGCTATCATTCTTCCAATATTGCTGCCATGGCAAAAAAGAAGGTATACGAAAGAGAAATCAAGGTGGCGGAGGCAGTTTTGCCTGTGCCGGGAAAAAACGGGTATTATGAGTATGCCGTTGATGTGGAGAATACAGTAAAGATGCCTGAAATCAGAGAGGATGGCACAGTGGATTATCAGAGCATGAGTGTTATTTCCAATGTGCAAAAGGGTGATATAGTAGCAAGATATTACCGTGCCCGGCCGGGAATCCCCGGGATGAATGTAAGGGGAGACGAGATTCCCGTTGAGCCTGTAAGAGACCTGCCGCCCCTTACGGGAAAGGGGATTGCTGTATCCGGAAAGCTTCCGGATGTATACGAAGCCACTATAGAAGGAAAAATAGAGTATAAGGACGGCAAGCTCAATATTATCAATGTGCATCAGGTAAATGGCGATGTGGATCTGATTATTGGAAAAATAGAATTTTACGGCGACGTGGTAATAAGCGGAAACGTAGAGGCAGGAGTCACTATAAGGGCAGGCAAATCCCTTACGATAGAAGGAACGGTAGAAGCAGCAAATTTGTTTGCAGGAGAAGATATTGTCTTAAAGCGTGGAATTCAGGGAAATAAAAAAGGCAAGGTCGTAGCAAGAGGAAACATTTATGCGGATTTTATCGAACATACAGAGGCACAGGCTGGAAAGAGCATCCAGGCCAACAGCATTTTAAATTCCAAGGTGCGGGCAGGCGAAAAAGTCATACTGACAGGTAAGAAGGGCTGTATCATTGGCGGTTATGTTCATGGGGATATGGGAATAGAATGTAAAGAATTGGGAAATATATCAGAAGTGAAAACTGTCATACATGCCGGCTGTGAAACGGAAATTCTGGAAAAGTACAGGGAAATATCCAAAATGAAAGTGGATATCAAGATGGCGGCGGAAGAAATTGCGCCGGAGCTTCATCGATTTTCCAATATAGTGGCAAAGGGCGGCGTGTTGCCGAAAAATGCAGAAACCAGATTTGAGCTTTTAAAGAAGCAGAAGGAAGAACTGCTTTTGAAGATTGAGGATATAAAAGAAGCAGAAGCAAGATATATGGCACAAATCGAAAAGACCCATAATGCAACTATACGTGTTGACGGAAAATTGTATAAGGGCAGTTTGATCTGCATAGGAAACTGTCAGATGCCAGTTCAAAACAATACCTGCTATATGGAATATAGAAATATTTCAGGTATGATAGCGGGAAATGTGATAATCAAGCATTAGCATATGCTAACTAAAGGCTCTGGAGAAAAACAGATGAATGAAACCTACAATGCTTCTGCATATGAAACTGCAGAAGCATATATTTATAATATACCAAAGTTTACAAAAAAGAATGGATTGGAAAATACAAAAAAGCTGCTTTGGGCATTGGGAAGCCCGGCTATAAACAAAAAAATCATCCATGTGGCGGGAACAAACGGAAAAGGATCGGTTTGTGCGTATTTAAACAGCTTTTTGCTGGCGGACGGAAAAAGAACAGGAATGTTTACATCTCCGCATCTGATTACCATGAACGAAAGAATACGCATTAACGGCCAAGTGGTTACAAAAGAAGAATTTTTATATGGATATAATAAAGT
>CAMWWJ010000245.1 GCA_947177925.1 uncultured Lachnospiraceae bacterium | reverse complement strand
GGTCGGGTCGGCATATAGCGCCGTCCGTGGCGCAATATGCCTAAAATTGCCGTCCATGGCAATTTTCCCCTGGGTAGTGGAGCAGGCTGTTAAGTAAACGCGCCATCAAAAACAATGCAGCCACCCCACCCATGCCCCTCTTCCGCTGTTTCTCTTCAAGCCATGCGCTTAGAAAAATATAGATAAGTTCGGGCCTTCTTTTAAAAGATAATTCTAAAAAGTATTTTTACAAACATCATAGCATCCTTTTAGACGTACAGATGTACATTCTTACAAGTTCCTCTAAAAAAGGAATGACGACTTAGGTGCTCTTTCAATTAAACAATGTCTTTCCAAACCCCATTAACAGTGAGCCTTTCGATACCCAGTAGGAGCAGGCAGCTTATAGAAAAGTCTTTTGGGCCTTGATGAAGGCGCCGGTCCTTACGCACCGTACTTTGGTGCGTTAGTACCGCTGCGTCTTCATAGAGCGAGAGCGTGCCCACAAGACTTTTCTATAAGCTGCCTGCTCCTACGTCCCCCCACCCAAAACCTCACTCTCTCACCAAAAAAGGGCTTCCCACCCGGCAAGTCATAATCACCGTTCAAGAAACCCTCTAACATAATCTATTTTTTTACCAGAACACATGTGACCCTATCACGATTCCCGGATGGGATCCTGCCCGGTTAAAATGGGTAGCCCCTCCAACATTGGTAGCTCCGTCCACTGCCGCCTGTGCTGCCTGCATACAAGAAGCCTTTGGTCCTCTTGCTGCGATTGCTGCAACCTTACCGTTAGTAGCCGGCGGGAATTGTCCCGGTGCGGTAATGACTCCGATAATGCTTCCCGGATAGCCGCCGCTTCTTACACGATTCATAACTACCGCTCCTACTGCCAGCTGTCCTTCATAGGACTGGGAACCGGCTTCGCACTGAATCAATGCCGCAAGCAATGCTACATCCGATACACTGGTAGGAACCGCTCCCCGGTTTTTGGAAAGCTTTTCCAATTCCTTAGCCCGCTCTTCATCTTCGATTTCTTTTGTAGTCTTTCCTGTATCCACGGTAAATTCTACTGTGGCAAATTCTGCCGAAATATATCCTACCGTATCTTCGTCATACTGAACAGCTACCCATTCATCCGACTGTTCCACTGCAACTAATGTTTCACCGCTTTTTACAAGCCCGTAAACTCCGGCATCTTCCGATGCTTCTTTTCTTACCCTGAGGGCATCCGTTGTGATGGTAGCCTTTAAAGTACCTGCCTCTTCTCTAAGAGCGGCTGCCTCTTCTCCGAAAAGCAAGTATTCGTTTTTGGCCCAGCCTATCAGGTTTCCACTTTGAAGCTTTGTCCATGCGCCATCCTGCTCTAAAATAACACCGCCGCAGTTTTTATAGAGCTTGCCCACTGCTGCTGATTCTTCATCTGCCTCTTCCCTGACATTTACGGAATCGGATACATTTGCCATAACTAATGAGTCGATATCTGTCTGTTGTTCTTTCTCTGTCTCAGAAGCTGCCACTGCTTCCGCCTCTCCTGCTACAAAGGAAATCTCATCTTCCTCTTCTGTTTCTGCTTTTTCCTGTACTGGCTGACCTTGTTCCTCCTGTGGAGCATTGGAGTCGGTAATCACTTTCTCTTCGTCTCCCTCCAGGTAAGAAGCAACACCTGCAGTCAGAGTGTCCAAATGTTCATTTTCATCTGCAAGGACCATTATGCTGTCCTGACTTACCAGCAAGAAGCAGGCTAATGTACATGCCATTATCTTTCTGGACATAGTTGTTTTTGCTTTCATAATATCCTCCATCCGGTTTATTTAAACTCTGTTACATTCTATTTCAATTTTGTTTCAATTATTACAAAATTGTTAAATATCCGGCTCGAGGGTTATCATATCAGAAATATTTATTTTTGTCAAATTTCTTCTTAATTTTTTCTTAAGAAGGCGAAAAGCCCGGAAATACAAGGCTTTTCAACCATCCGGGCTTCTCTGTATACAATTTTCCATCTACATGCTTCTTGATTTTTTTACACATGCGCTCTGTGCCTCAATTACTGCGGAACGCAGTCCCTTTTCCTCCAGCACCTTTACCGCCTCAATAGTAGTTCCTCCGGGCGAGCAGACCATATCCTTTAATTCTCCCGGATGCATTCCTGTTTCCAGTACCATTTTAGCGCTTCCCAACACAGCCTGAGCCGCAAATTCATATGCCTGCTTTCTGGGCATGCCGTCTGCTACTGCCGCATCTGCCATAGCTTCAATAAACAGAAAAACATATGCCGGAGAGCTGCCGCTGACGCCTACCACTACATCCATTAAATTTTCCGCTACTTCAATTGCCTTGCTAAAGCTTTCCAGCAGCTTTAATGTATTCTTTTTTTCTTCCTCCAATACCAATTCATGGAAGCATACACCCGTACAGCCTTCTCCTACCAGTGCAGGGGTATTTGGCATACATCTTACAAGCTTAATTCTCCTTCCAAACTGCTTCTCGATCCATTCCATGGTTTTTCCCGGGGCAATGCTTACTATAACCGTATCTTCCCTGATACTGTCCCTGATTTCTCCGATGACCCCTTCGTACATCTGGGGCTTTATGGAAAGAAAAAGGACATCGCATTTAGAGGCAGTTTCCGTATTTTTCTCCATGCCGGTAATTCCAAATTTCTCTACAGCTCTTTCAACCGACTCCTTCCTTGCGTCGGAACCAAGTATATCCTCCGCCCTGACAAGCTCCTTTTGAATCATTCCTCCAATCATGGCCGACGCCATATTTCCAAGCCCGATAAATCCTATCTTCATGTATTTTTCTCCTTTTCTATTTAATTTTAGGCAATTGACTCCTTTGTCTCTTAGCCTCATACATCAAAACTGCAGCAGCGACTCCTGCATTCAAAGATTCAACCTCTCCCTCCATAGGGATTTTCAAGTAAGCGGCTGCTAACTTCGCTGTTTCCTCCTTCAGCCCATTCCCCTCATTTCCTATTAAAAAGGCGGTTTTTTCCCTAAAATCAATGTAGTCATAAAAGTTTCTTCCACTTAGATGAGCTGCATAAATTTTTATTCCCAATTCCTTCATGTAAGCTATTGCTAACTGAATTTTTTCTACATATATAAAGGGAACTCTGTAAACAGAACCCATAGTGGCCCTGATCGTTTTAGGATTATAAATATCCACCGTATTCTGGGTCATGATCACTCCATGGATTCCGGCTCCTTCTCCGGTCCTCAAAATGGTCCCCAGGTTCCCCGGATCCTGTATATCCTCTAACACCATCCACAATCCATTAGCCGGGGCCAATATCTCGGGAAGGGTATAAGAAAACTGCTCCACTACACACAGAATACCCTGTGGCGTCTTCGTATCGCTCATTTTGCCAAACACCTCATCCGCCACCACTTCATATTCCAGTTCCTGCAGCTTTTCAAATAATTTTCCTTTATCCGACAGGCTTCTTTTTAACAGACTTTCCGACACATATATTTCCTTAATCCGTTCGGGAGGCGCCTCTAAAAACATCTTAACGCCTTCCACTACAAAGGAATGCTGTTCCTTCCTTGCCTTTGACTTTCCTATAAGATTTATCACATTTTTTACTTTACTGTTAGAGATCGATGTAATCATAGTTTTAGCACCTGTTCCATTTTCTTTTTTATGGTGTATCATAGCAGATGGAAAGGGGAATGTAAAGACAGTGAAATTGATACAGAATGCATGATACAGAATGCATCAAAAAGCCTTTCGATACACAGTGGGAGCCGGCAAGGCATCGGATCGTCTTTTGGGCCTTGGCAAAGTCGCCGGTCCTTACGCACCGTATTTTGGTGCGTTAGTACCGCTGCGTCTTTGCAGAGCGAAAGCGTGCCCATAAGACGATCCGATGCCCTGCCGGCTCCCACGTCCTCCTATCCAAACCGTCTCGTCCGATTCACAAAAACAATCACAAAAAACTGAAACGGAGTCCACATCTTACATAGACAGAATCCTGCTGACCTCATACTGATATTCCGAAATATCCTTCTTCATGGCAAGCGCTTCATCTATATCAAAATCCAGAAACTCTCCATGCTGATATCCCACTACCCGGTTGGTCTTGCCCTCACATAAAATATCCGCTGCATAAGCACCCATAATAGAAGCATAAAACCGATCCTTGCAGGTAGGATTGCCGCCTCTTTGCATATATCCTAAAATGGTAGCTCTTGTTTCAATTCCGGTAGCGGCTTCGATTCTCCTTGCCATGGAAGTAGAATGGCCGATACCTTCCGCATTGATGATAATATGATGAGTCTTTCCTCTTTTTCTGTTATTGATAATATTGTTAATAATATTCTGTTCATTATAATCATACTTTTCCGGAATCAGAATATCCTCGGCGCCATTGGCAACGCCGCACCATAAAGCAATATAGCCTGCATCCCTTCCCATTACTTCAATAATGCTGCACCTTTCATGGGAAGACGAGGTGTCCCTTACTTTGTCAATGGCATCCATTGCCGTGTTGATTGCAGTGTCAAAGCCGATTGTATATTCTGTACAGGCAATATCCAGATCAATCGTTCCCGGCACGCCAATGGTATTGATGCCCTGCTTGGAAAGAGCCTGAGCGCCCTTGTAGGAGCCGTCGCCTCCGATTACCACAATACCGTCGATTCCGTGTTTTTTACAAATTTCCGCACCTGCCTGCTGTCCTTCCAGCGTACGGAATTCTGAACAGCGGGCGGTTCCAAGAATGGTGCCGCCTCTTTGAATGGTATCCGATACATCCTTTTTTTCCAAATCTATGATTTCTTCATTTAACAAACCCTGGTAGCCTTTTTTAATGCCTTTTACCTTTACACCGTTTGCAATGCCTTTTCTTACTACCGCACGAATGGCTGCATTCATTCCCGGTGCATCGCCGCCGCTTGTTAAAACGCCAATTGTTTTAATTTCTCTTGCCATGGGTTTTCCTCCTCTTTTTTCTACCTCATTTTAATTCATTTTCCATGGGTTTTCAATGTTTTCCATGCAAAATATTGGAAATCATTTTTTTATTTTAAACCAATACTACATTATCCTTCCCTA
>CAMWWJ010000244.1 GCA_947177925.1 uncultured Lachnospiraceae bacterium | reverse complement strand
CAAAGGTTCTGTGTTTTTGCATTTTTATTTATGTGAAAAAATGGGGAAACTCAAAGATTTCGGTATACAGACAGGCACTTATCTGCTATATAAATGTCAAAATCCCCCAGAAATGAGGGATTCATACACTACAGACATCTTATTCTTCCTCTTCCATTAAAGCAATAAAATCATCAGGAAGTATTGCTTTTACCCTTCCCTCCTGATAGTCTTTCACATTTCTGGTAATAATATAGTCTATACCTGCTTTTACTGCTGTCCTCTCAATAACTGCATCCTCATAGTCATTGACCGCCGAAGCAAGAGCATCCACACATTCATCGCTTGTCACTGCCAGTATCCCCATAAAGGAGTACAGTTTTCCCATTACCTGTTTTGCCTGTTCTGTACTATGCAAGTACTTTCGCACAAGATAATAAATATCTGTGGCTGAACTTGCTGTGATATACATATCCATAGCACAGTTTGCCGCCATAAGGAAAATTTTTTCCGCACTCTCCTTCCATGGCTCTCTGGATGTCAGTGCATCAACAATCACATTTGTATCAATCAGAGCTTTCATTTATTTTGTACCAAGCCTCTCTCTTTTTGCTTCATCCATATCTGCATCTATGGGAAGAATCCCAAATAAGGATTTTGCGGTCTTTACCCTGTCCTGATATGGATTTGTCAGCTTTGCCACTACTTTGCCATTCTTTGTGATAAAAACATCCTCTGTTGCAGACAATACCAGATACTTTCCAAGATTGTTTTTCAGTTCTGTTGCTGTAACTGACATAAAATCACTCCTTTCTCTGTACTATTATTATATCCAAATTGTGCGATTTGAGCAACACATTTAGCTAAAATATATAGAAACTCCAGCCCGAAAGCTTTTAATGTCAGCAGAACCATTCAGCAAATCAGCATAAGATCTCCATTCACCCTCTGAATCCTTAAATCCCCCTGTTTTCAAGGCTTTCTCTCTCCTAACTCTTGAAATGAAAATGACCTCAAAACGGGATTTACTCCCATTTCAAGGTCGTTATTTACTTCATATTCTATTTTTTTGAACTACTCCGTTTTGCCTTTGAAGGATAAACGAGTGCACCTCTGAAATACCTGCACTCTTCTTATTTAAAATACTCCACTCCGGATTCAAAAATCTTCATATCCTGCTCACCATAAATATTCATGGCAACTGCTGTATCTCTTCTTTCCACATGGGCCATTTTCCCAAGGCATCTGCCATCTGCGGAAGTAATTCCTTCAATGGCCGCATAGGAACCGTTTACGTTCCACTCTTCATCCATGGAAACATTTCCGTTAAAGTCAGCATATTGTGTTGCCACCTGACCGTTTGCAAACAATTTATCAATCCATTCTCTGCTTGCTACAAACCGGCCTTCTCCGTGGGAAGCAGGTGTTACATATGTTTTTCCAAGCTCTGCGCCTGCCAGCCATGGAGACTTATTGGTTACTACCTTTGTATATACCATTTTGGAAATATGGCGGTTTATGGTATTAAAGGTAAGGGTGGGGGAATCCTCATTCTGGCCTGTAATCTCGCCATACGGCACCAGTCCCAGCTTAATCAATGCCTGGAAGCCGTTACAGATTCCCAGTGCCAGTCCGTCTCTTTCCTGTAAAAGCTTCATGACCGCTTCCTTCATTTTTTCATTCTGGAAAGCCGTTGCAAAGAACTTGGCGCTTCCATCCGGCTCATCTCCTGCAGAAAAGCCGCCCGGGAACATAATAATCTGTGCCTTTGAAATGGCTTTTTCAAATTCTTCCACACTGCTTCTGATATCTTCTGCAGTCAGATTCTTAAATACCTTTGTGATTACATTGGCACCGGCTCTTTCAAATGCCCTTGTGCTGTCATATTCACAGTTTGTTCCCGGAAATACCGGAATAAATACCGTAGGTCTGGCTACTTTATTTTTGCAGATATAAACATCCTTTGTGTCATAAAGCTTTGTTTCAATAGGAGTCACATCTTTTACTGCTTTTGTAGGGAACACCTTTTCCAGCTTCCCGCTCCATGCCAAAAGCGCTTCCTCTGTGGAAATCGTCACATCCTGATAAGTAAATCCGCTTTCACTGACCTGACCTGCTACTGTATAAGGAATATGAATTTCAGAAAGTTTTTCTTCCGGTATTTCCACTAATAGATTTCCAAGTTCGTTTTGGAAAAATGCTGCCAATGGAAGGCTTCCTTCTGCCGCAAATCCCAGCTTGTTTCCAAATGCCATCTTACTTACCGATGCCGCAATTCCTTTGGCATCCATGGCATAAGCTGACACGATTGTCTTATTTTTAATCAATGTATGAACCGCTTCAAATATGTCCATTGCCCTGTCATAATCCGGCAAATCATATTCGTTTCTGGGTATTTCCAGTTTTACAAGCTTATTGCCTGTTCGTTTTAGCTCCGGGGTGATTACATCCTGATATTTTCCCAAATCCACTGCAAATGACACAAGTGTCGGTGGTACATCTATGTCGTTAAAGGTTCCTGACATACTGTCTTTTCCTCCAATGCTTGGAAGTCCGAATCCCATTTGGGCATCATATGCTCCAAGCAATGCTGCAAATGGCTGGCTCCAACGCTCCGGATCTTCTGTCATACGTCTGAAATACTCCTGGAAGGTAAAACGAATCTTCTTGTAATCTCCGCCTGCTGCCACAATCTTTGCCATGGACTCTAACACAGCATATACAGCACCATGGTATGGACTCCAACTGGATAGATATGGGTCGAAGCCGTAGCTCATCATAGTAACCACATCCGTATTTCCTTTTAACACCGGAAGCTTTGCAACCATGGTCTGGGTTTCAGTTAACTGATACTGACCGCCATAAGGCATATATACACTTGCCGCTCCGATAGAAGAATCAAACATTTCTACCAGACCCTTCTGGCTACACACATTTAAATCACTGACCGTTTCCAGCCAGGCTGTTTTCATGTCCCCGGCTTTTACCGCTTCTTCCACTTTGGAAAGGGTGGTCTTGGCAAAATAATTTTCCTCCTTTACAGGCATGTCCACCTTTACATTGGTTTCCTGATGTGCACCATTGGTATCTAAAAATGCTCTTGCAATGTTTACGATTTCTTTTCCCCGCCATTTTAATATCAATCTTGGAGCTTCTGTAACCTCTGCCACTTCCACTGCTTCCAGATTTTCCTCAGCCGCATATGCTAAGAACTGCTCCACATCCTTTTTATCCACCACTACAGCCATTCTTTCCTGTGACTCGGAAATGGCAAGCTCTGTTCCATCTAATCCTGCATATTTCTTTGGAACTCTATCCAGGTCTACAATAAGCCCGTCTGCCAGTTCTCCGATAGCAACAGAAACACCGCCGGCACCAAAGTCATTACACTTTTTAATGAGTCTGCTCACTTCTTCCCTGCGGAATAATCTTTGAATCTTACGTTCCGTAGGCGCATTTCCTTTTTGCACCTCTGCACCGCATGTTTCAATAGAAGCTTCCGTATGGACTTTTGAAGAACCAGTTGCACCGCCACAGCCGTCACGTCCTGTCCTTCCGCCTAATAATATAATGATATCTCCCGGATCGGAAGTTTCCCGAATCACATTCTTTCGGGGAGCTGCACCCATAACGGCACCGATTTCCATTCTCTTTGCCACATAATTGGGGTGATAAATCTCCTTGACAAATCCCGTGGCAAGTCCGATTTGGTTTCCATAAGAGGAGTAACCGTCTGCCGCGCCACGAACCAGCTTCTTCTGGGACAGCTTTCCTTTTAAGGTTTCCTCCACCGGAACAGTAGGATCTGCCGCACCGGTTACGCGCATTGCCTGATATACATATCCTCTTCCCGAAAGGGGATCACGGATAGCGCCTCCCAAACAGGTTGCAGCACCACCAAATGGCTCGATTTCGGTAGGATGGTTATGGGTTTCATTTTTGAAAAATACAAGCCATTCCTCTTCCTTTCCGTCGATTTCCACCGGTACTACGATAGAACATGCATTGATTTCATCGGATTCCTCCAGATCCTGCAGCTTTCCTTCCTTTTTCAGCTTCCGCATTGCCATTAAAGCCAAATCCATCAGGCAGACAAATTTATCATCTCTTCCTTTAAAAATCTCTTCTCTTGTCTCTAAGTAATTTTCATAGGTCTTTACGATTGGCGCCTTATAATAGCCATCTTCAAATTCCACATGTTTCAATTCGGTGGAAAAAGTAGTATGGCGGCAATGGTCAGACCAGTAAGTATCCAGCACCCGGATTTCCGTCATGGAAGGGTCTCTGTTTTCTTCTCCCTTAAAATAAGTCTGGATATGCAGAAAGTCCTGAAAGGTCATAGCAAGTCCCAGAGAATCATAAAGCCCTTTCAATTCTTCTTTTGACATATCCTTAAATCCGTCAAAAACAAGCACATCTTCCGGCTCTTCAAATTCCGTTATCAGGGTATCCGGTTTTACCATATCGGTTTCTTTAGAATCTACCGGATTGATACAATATGCTTTTATTTTTTCAAATTCATCATCACGAATGTTTCCTTCAAATACGTAAGTAATAGCAGTTTTGATAACAGGTTCTTCATCTTCCTTTAAAAATTTCACACATTGTACTGCGGAATCCGCCCGCTGGTCAAATTGTCCCGGCAGATATTCCACGCTGAACACCCTGGCATTGTCTGCCATGTCAAAGTTCTCATAAAATAAAATATCCACAGGAGGCTCGCTGAACACGGTTTTGCAGGCTTTTTCAAAAATGTCATCGGAAAGGTTCTCCACATCATACCGGATCAACACTCTCACTTGGGAAATTCCTGTAATTCCAAGATAACTAACTACTTCTTCTTTCAATTCTTTTGCTTTGACTGCAAAGTCCTCTTTCTTTTCTACATAGATACGTTTCACATTCGCCATGATGACTCCTCCGTTGTCTGTTGTTTTCCATTGCTGGATATGCTTTTTCTCTTTTCCTTTTCTTAAGAGCAATGTCCTTTTATAGTATACAAATATTTTTGGGGTTTTTCAAGCAGAAGAGTGTATTTAGAGGACGTAGGAGACGGCATATTAATGAGTAGTCTTACG
>CAMWWJ010000243.1 GCA_947177925.1 uncultured Lachnospiraceae bacterium | reverse complement strand
CTTTAAGATTATATGCTTTATCAGTAAAATATGAATTGATACTGGATGATGCAGAAGAGGCATATTTTTCACAGTTTAGAATAATAGAGAAAATTGCAAAGGATGAATTTGCGATAGAGAAGAATTCAATTAATAAAGGTCAGGATAATATAAGAGATATAGTAAAAAGAATTATCCAAGATAATTATGGTATTAGAATACCAGTAAACAAGATAGACGATTTGACAGGAAATATGGTTTCATATGTGTACGATATGGTATTTTCAGATGTTTATGCAAAAATAGCATGGTTTTGTGCAAGAAGAAATATAGAATACGAAGAAGAAACTTTGGGAAAGGCAGTGAAAATCAGAAATGCTCTTGCACATGGGGATAACATAAAAATAAGTGATATGAGTAAAGAGTATAAATTAATAAGTCGATTGGCACATCAGTTTATATATAAAAAATTTTTCAATAATATTAAAAAGTGTTATTTAGAAGCTCATATGAAACCATAAAAATTTGGAAAATAATGTTTCAGTGAGGCTTAAGTTAGTTCTTTCATCATACGTGTGGACATTAGGCAGTTTTCTCCATTGGTAAAATAGATGATACGATTTTTAATGTCTATTTCTTTTATGTTATTTTTGTTTACAAGAAATGAACGATGGCAACGTACAAAGTTACCGTCTAATATGTTTGTCAGTTCTTTTATGGTACTGGAAAATTCAATTTGGCGGTCTTTTGCATGGAGAATGACTTTATGGATATTACTGGAAGTTTCAAAAAAGAAAATATCGTCATAATCTATGCAGATTTTTCGTTCGCCCACTTCAATTGTATAGATTTTATGTGTTTTGTTGGTTTGGAGGGTATAGCGTTCCAGCGCATTTAGCAAACATTCCCTGATTTTCACTTCCGCTTCGGCAGGGTTGTCCTTTAACACAAAGTCCATTGCTTCTACCCGATACTGAAATGTCATGTAGCTTAGTTCGGAATGTGCGGTTATAAATATGATAAAACCACGAGGATCAAACAAGCGGATTTGCTGTGCCAGCTTCATTCCGTTCATGCTACTATTCAGGTCAATATCAAGAAAATAAACGCCTGTGTTTTGGCTGGTCTTGACTTTTTCAAGCAGTACATAAGGGTTTTCTGTATCTAAAACAAGCTGCATATCCAATTCTTCTATCAGTACCGTATTCTGAATCATTTGTATAATAGTCCGCCGCTGTGCGGCATTATCCTCACATACAAAGATATTTAGCATATTATATCACTCCTCCTGTTGGTAAGTTCCACATGCTGTATGAAACAACCACAGTGCATTGTTGTTTCCAATAATATGTTGTCATAGGAACTAATGATTTTTTGGGCATTAGAAAGCCCGATTCCTTGATGTCCAATCTTTGTACTAAAGCCTTTTTGCTTCAGCTTATGTAATGCTTCGCCATTATCTTGAAAACAGTTGTTTATGATGATTGAGACACCGGTATTATTTTGAATGATATTTAAACCTATTTTGGGCTGTTCGGTTTCTAATGCAGCTTCAATCGCATTGTCTAAAAAAATTCCCAGTATTCTGGCAAGTTCTACAGTGTCTATCGGAAAAGTGTCCACCTTGTCAGGAATATCAATCGTAACATCGATCCCAGACTCATGGGCGTAAATCATTTTTGCGGAGAGCAGGCTTTTGATTTCCAGCACACCGATGTTACTAAGCTGGTTTAGCTTGTAATCGCCTTGGGTAATCAGATTCTTTGTTGGATAAATTTTGCTTTCAAAAAATTCTTTTAATTCGTCTATATCGCCATTTTCAATATAGCCGGATATAGAGAGTAAAATGTTAATGTAATCATGTTTAAAGGAGCGCAGACCGTTATACATAATTTCTAGATTGCGGGTGTAGTCGTGTAAATCCTGCAAGGCTTTCTGGTTTGCCTCTGTCTGTATTTTTTCCAGATAAGAACGGCGCATAGCTAGAATTATGAAAAGCATTACAAGCAGATACCCTGAAATATGCAGGGCATTGTTATATACCATTCTTACGACAAAGCCATTTTGTCCCGGAATTAAATCATCAAATAGAAAGATGGTTATAAGGAGCAGCAGCGTAGCATCAATCAAATACCATGTCTGCGGAAGGCGTAAGATACCTTTACTTGAGAGTAATAATTTTTTTAACAACCTGCCGCAAAGTAACGTAATAAAATAAAACAGTAAAACACGAATTAGCCTGACACCAAAAGAAAAATACTGCTGATTTGATAAAGTAAGGGGAAACAATATATTCAATAAGCCTGCCAGTAAATCATCTATCACAACAGTAAACACAGATCCAATCATGCCCATACAAATATTTTGGTATGCGGTTTCACGATAGGCAACCAATGCATAGATACAAACTGCTACCAGAATACCGAACAGTCCGTATGGTATATATGACAGGAGTGTTACAGGTGCTCCGGCAAGCAACAGTAGCATATAGAGCATGATAAATGCTTTCAGGCTCATGCGTTGAGACCACATATTACGAATTGCAATGGAAAGCAGAAAAAAAGATGACAATATGTCAATATAGTGCATCATATAGCTTCCTCCTTTCAAGTTTTGCTTTTCTGATTATACTGTATCTGTTTTTTTGTATCAAGCGTTGCTCTGCAAAAATGATGAATAAGCGCATATTCTGAAAGGGAAAAAAGCACTTTTTCATGAAGTAAGGTATTTTATGACAGTTTTGAGAGAATTATTGTTTTCTTTGGTATACTATCTTGTAGCAAAATATACCTGTTCTGGAGAGGAGATTTAAAAATATGAAGAAATTATTAAAAGGTGCTGCTGTAACAGTAGTAGTAATGGTTGTTTTGATTGTAATCAATATGATTTGCAATATGAATGGTCATGAGTTAGATTCAGTATCAACAGGCGTAGTCGCATCAGTTGGTGCTATGTTGATTTATGGTGGATTGGATAAGAATGAAAAAAATAAAGATAATCAGGAATGAAAAGTGTATACTTTTTATTCTGTAAAAGTATAGTAAAATTTCCTGTTTTCAGGAGAAACGACATATCATAACGGAGTCAGATACAAGCCGATGAATTTGTGTGAATCACAGTTTATCGGCTTGTATTTTTGAAATATCAATTTCTAAGAAAAGATGGTATCACATATTGCTACAAAAATATATTAATTACATTCAGATTAGAGAAAGGCATATATGAAAATCAGATTAAAAATACATAAGTGTAAAATTGAAAAAATAATCAAATTAATCGTCATACTGCACACATCAAGGTGTATTGCAAGGAAGAATGAAACTTCACTTCGGTACACCTTTTTTAATGGTGCGAAATTTGTCTGATTATAGATTTTATTGTGCTTTTACGTTTACAGAATTGCGAAAGAAAACTGACTGTCACTGTCCTGTTATTCAGTAGATATTCCGTTTCGGATTACTGTTTCATGTAAGGCTGTTTTGCAAGCATGGATTTTTGTGTATCCCACACCTGTTTCATCAGCTCTTTGACTTGATTTACATCGGCGGCATAGACGTTTCCTGTGGCGTTCATGTGCTTTGCTATCTGGTTCAGATTGTTACCGATTTTGGCAAGCGCAGCATTGTATTCCCGAAGCTCTGAATAGTCAATGTCATAAACATAACCATATAATATTTGATGCCGCAGAAAAGAGGATTTATCCCTCATGCCGGAGATTTTTACTTTCTGCTCCAGTATGTACTGCTCATCGTCACTTAGGTAGATTTTCAACTCGTTTTTGCGCTCTCTGTTTGCCATTTTAATGTCCTTTCTGTAATGGGATGATGAAAGAATTTTACACAATCTTCTATCCCGTTATGGGGGATATTTGTGCAGAAAAATGAGCGAAAAAATCAAAAATTCCGACAGGATAATTTTTTGATTTTTGAGCGCAGAGGGGGTTAGGGGGAAACTTCCCTCTACAAGCATTTTTTTCAAGTTTCCGTCTTTTGGGAAATTGAAAAAAATTAGCCTGTGTGGGAACACAGGCAGTGCTTGCTATTCCTTATCCCGACTTTTTTTGGCAGCACCGATAAATATGGGATTCTTTCAGAAAAAATCGGGATATCTTTTACCGATTTTGAAAAAATAATCAATTTTTATTAAGGAACGTACCCATAGAGAGGATGTTACTTTTTCTATAATAGCCACAGGGAATCAAACAGCGGAAGGAGGTGAAACATGAAGGACAATGCATTCCAGCGGCGGCGTGATATTGAGCGTATGCTGCTGTCGGGGAAAAAGCTGACTACATCACAAATGATGAAGATGTACGGTGTCGGAAAGAACGCAATACGCAGGGATTTTGACATCATAGGAGAAGATCTTCCCGTGGTCACAAGACAGGGATATGATGGCGGTTATTTCCTTGCGGACGGCGTGGGGCAGCACCAGAACTCGCTCACGCAGGAACAGTTGGAATGCTTGGAGAAAATGGCTGTGACCTGTGGTTCGGAGGACAGAAAGATAGTCCTGTCAATCATACATGAATTTGGACCGTACTGCGAAAGTTTTACATAGAAAATGACGGGAGGTGTGGCATGGACACAGCACAACGGAGAATGGAAATCATCAGCATTTTATCTGCAAAAGGGCACCTGACAATGAGGGAGCTTGCATGGGAGTTAGATGTTTCAAGGCGCACGATAATGAATGATATTATTGCATTGTCTTTTGATTACCCGGTTTACACAAAGTCGGGCGAGGGCGGCGGGGTTTTTATCACGGAAAATTACAAGCCCTATACCAACACCCTCACACAGGCGGAACAGAAAACCCTATGCGGTTTATATGATAAAGCAGAGGGGAAAGAGAAAGAAATCCTTTTCCGTTTTATACACAAATATGGCGCGGACAAGCTAAAAATTTAAAGCAGATACATTTAACACTGACAATCAAAAACTGAATAGATAAATCCCGTATATGATCCTGCAATTCTTCCCAACTGTTTGCAGATGTTTTCAAGGGATTTTGAGATATTTTCATTAATACAGCGCAAGGGCAGTTACAGACCTATGGGAAAGGTCTGGGCTGTCCTTTTTGTGCGTTTAAGG
>CAMWWJ010000242.1 GCA_947177925.1 uncultured Lachnospiraceae bacterium | reverse complement strand
CTCTATATCTACACCATAACGGCCTCGGATAAAGCGGGAAATGTTTCTGAAAAAAGCCAGGAAGTCCATGGTGCGGTAACTATGCCTAAAATTACCTCCGTTTTTCCAAAGGATTATGAAACCATCGGCGGAGATAACGTTACCCTGACTGCAAGATTTTCCTCGGCCGGAAACAGTAAGGGGAATCAGGTGGTCATTGAGTATTTTGATGAAAAGAAAGAAACATGGCAGCCCATTACCCCTACCCCGCTGGGACAGAAAGTATATGACAGCCGCCAGTATTATGTTTCCTATCTCTGGGATATTTCCAGATTCAAGGAAGATAAAGATATGGATGTGCGGTTCGTGCTGACGGACCAGGATGGAAACCGCAGGGAAACACTGGTGACCTATTCCCTGGATAAGACTCCGCCGAAAGCCCCGGAAAATCTGGAGGTCAAGGAAAGTAACGGAGTCCTCAATCTTACCTGGGACAGAAGCAGAAGCGCCGACCTTGCCGGGACCATCATAAGAAGGCAGAGGAACGGAGGGGAGTTTGAAACAATTGCAGACCTGACAGATACCGCCATGGAATGGTATACGGACAAACAGGTGGAAACCGGGGCTTCCTATACCTATACCTTACAGGCTTATGACAGATTCGGACAAAGGGGCCTCCTGTCCAAAGCAGCCACAGGGATTCCGTCGGAAGATAAGACGGCGCCTGTCATCAAAGAAATGCTCCCTGTATCTATGGCAGTAACCGGAAACATAAGAATCCAGGTGGAAGCAAAGGACAACCGCATGGTAGATACCATTTCCTTTTACGGGAAATACCTGCAGGAAGAAGACTGGCAGGAGCTTGCGGAAATAAAAGCGGAAGGCGGCAGGGCCTCCTATGAGCTGGATACCACAGAATACCAGGAAGGCAGCTACCAGATCACGGCATCCGCAAAAGATACGGCAGGAAATGAAAGTGAAAACCCCTGCATACGCACCTATGCCATCGACCATACCGGACCTGAAAAAATCCGCTTAAAGGACTATACCGCAGGCAGCACCTCCGCACAGATCACATGGGAAGACGTGACGGAAGAAGACTTTGGCTGGTTCCGGGTGGAAGTGATGAAAGACGGTACCTTTACAACCGTGGAAGACGTGAGGGAACGGCTGGGATGCACCCTTACCGGGCTGAAGCCGGAAACAGCCTATACAGTCCGGGTAGTGGGATATGATTACCTGGGGAACCGGGGGGAAGAATCGGACGAGCTTACCTTTACCACACAGGCAGATACGTCAGGACCTGAAATCCTGGCTGTATTTCCTGCGTCCTCCTATTATAAAGGCAGCATCCCTTTACAATTAAAAGCAAAGGATAATAACCAACTGGACCGGGCAGTATTTTCCTATTCCCTGGACGGGGAAACCTATGAGACAGCCGCAGAGCTTTTTGCAGAAGAAAACAGACAGGAATATACCTTCAGCCATGACTGGGACATCTCTGCCCTTCCAGAAGGAAAGGTGACCGTCAGGTTTGAAGTCTATGACAAGGCAGGTAACCACAACCTGCTTACAGAAGAAAACCAGGATGTTATCAATACCTACACCATAGACAGGACCCCGCCCGAAAGAGTCAGGGACCTGAAAGCAGAAGGCGGGGAAGGCCATGTGGCGCTTATCTGGGAGCTGAACACAGAAGAAGACCTGAAAGGCTACAGAATCTATCGGGCAGAGGAAGAAAACGGCATGTTTACTGTCTTAAGCCCACTGTCTGCCACAAAGAATTACGTGGATGCCCAAGTGGAGGAAGGAAAGACATATATCTATAAAGTGTCTGCAGTGGATATAGCAGGAAATGAAGGGGAAGCCTCAAAAGAAGCCGCTGCTACCGTAAAGCGGGACGAGACAGCACCTGAGGTAACAGGAATCTCCCCCGATACAGATACCTTATTGGGAGAAGAGGCTTCCTTAGAAGTGATTGCAACCGATAACAGCCAGCTTGCCTCCATCACCCTGCAATATCGGGAAAAGGATACCAATGATATCTGGCATACAATTGCAACGGAAGATGCCGGAGGAAGGCTGGAATACAAAAAAACAGGCTGGAACGCAAAAGGGCTTTCCGAGGAGGCCGTATATGAAGTACGGGCAGGTGCGCTGGACAAAAACGGGAATGCCAGCGAATACGTGACGGCAGACTATAAATTCGACCTGACAGCACCCAAAAAACCGGAACTGAAAGCAGAAAGCGGAAGCTTTCTCATCCGCTTGAGCTATACGGAAAATACAGAAGAGGACTTTGAAAAATACTGCATCTACAGGAAGGCCCTTGGGGAAAAGGACTTCGTCTGCATCCAGACCCTGAAGAAGCCGGAATACGAAGATACCCAGGTGGAGACTGACCAGATTTACTACTACAAAGTGCGGGCATATGACTTAAGGGGGAACTACAGCGAATCAAATACCGTAAACAGCTATGCAGATGACGTGGACACCATTGCGCCTGTTGCCAGCCTGCCGGAAAACATCGTGACCCTTAACGGGATGCAGACCCTGTTCGACGGGACAGATTCCACTGACAACGTGAGGGTAGTGAAATACCTGTGGGATATGGGCGACGGCACAAAAAAGACTGGTTCCAGGGTAAAGCATGCCTATAAGGAGCCGGGCACCTATCAGGTAATGCTCACAGTAAAAGACGCAGCCGGAAACGAAAACAGCACCACCTGTACGGTACATGTGAAAAACAAGGGCAAAAACGGCATCACATCTCTGACAGTACAGGACGGAAGCGGCGCCGGGATTCCCTATGCCTACGTTTACGTAAAGACCGGGGAGGAAGAACAGCTCCACCTGCGCACCGACGGGCTGGGCAGGGTGGACATCTGCGCCCTGGCAGGAGTGTATGAATACTGCGCATTTGCAGAAGGGTATCTGCCAAAAGACAGCACCATTTACGTAAGCAACCAGGAACCAGGGGAAGAGACAATTATCCTAAACACCGGCGAAGTGGTGACAGGCAGGATGGACGTGCACCGGATGGAGCTTGAGGAAATGATAGAAGCCGGCGTGGACTTTTCAAGGCCGGAGAATTACCATACCTATGTATTTTCGGTGGAATTATCCTTTGGACTGAGCCCGATTCCTGTTATAATGGACTACGCGGGACATATCGGAGGAGCAGGCATCACCCAGACGTTACAGGACACCAGCACAGGCGGGGATGATTATGGGTCAAAAAGAAAAAGCAGGATAAAGGCGGAGCTTATCCTGCCGGAAGAGGAGAAGAAAACAGAAGGGGGCTATATAAACCCTATACTCCTGTGCTGTTCCACCACCCAGAGCGTTACATGGCTGAAGGAAATGTATAACGTGGAGCTTGCCGTATTCAACAATGCCAATCCCACCTTCCCTATCGAGAATGCGTCTGCCACCCTGGAGCTGCCAGAGGGAGTCTCTCTTGCAAAGCTGAAATCGGGCCAGAACCTGATAAAGCACATGGAACGGATTGAAGGAGGCCAGGCAGGTACTGCAAGCTGGGTCATAAAAGGGGATGCACCCGGGAAATATGACCTGACAGCTTCCTTTCATGGCACACTGAGCCCCTTCCAGGCGCCCATTGACGCCAGGTTCAACGGTACATATGAATTCGAAGTAGAAGGCGGGAAAGGTCTCCATATCGTGGTCATGCCTCAGTCTGCCCGCTATATCGGAGAAAAATACTTTATCCAATATAAGATTATAAATGAATCAAACAGGAGCTTTTACAACCTTTCCACTACCATCGGCTCCTACCAGACATCCGACCATGTAGAGGAGATCATCGTAAAAGACATAAACACCAATGCGGTAGTGAACATAAGCCGTTCAGGAGGCAGGACCTACTATACGCCCAATACCAATAAATGCAAAGTGCTGCCCATTACCTACAACGGAGACACCATAAAAGTAGGAGTGCTGGAGCCGGGAGAGGAAATATATGGCACCTATGTGCCTGATGAGCCGCTAAGAGGAGACGGCTATACCTATTACTATGAACTGGCGGATGCTTTCGTCAAGAGCTTAAAGGGAAGCAACCTGGGCGTCAATGTGACTATAGAACCCATAGCAAGCCATGTGAGCAAATATATCATCTACGTAGGCAAGCCAATCCATGAGGACGACACGGACATCTACGGGGATCCCATAGACACTACCACCGGAGCTTTCCTGCAGACCATAGACGGACTCTCCATGGCAGAAGACGGAACCATCCCATTCTCCATAGAATACAACTCCATGCTGGTGGAAAAGGCAGGAGAAGCCGGAAACGGCATGAGCCACAACTATGAGCAGTGGATAGAGAACAACGGAAACACAGCCATCTACCACAGCTCCCCCTATGCCTCCGTGGCATTCATAAATGAAGAAGCGCTGAAGAACACCACCTACGGACGCTTAGTGAACGGGGACGTGATACTGGATGAGGAAACGGAATATACCGGAGCCTTCCGCCCTATGGGCACAGCCATGGAAGGCTACACCCTGATGCGGAATGAAGACAAAAGCTATACCCTGACCTCACCCATCGGGGAGGCACTCTGCTTCGATAAAGAAGGAAAGCTCGTACAGATAAAAAAAGACGAAAAGCGGATCCTGGATATTTCCAGAGGGGAAGGGACCCTTACCGTGACGGACCGGCCTACCGGTAAGTCTGTTCTTCTTGCCTATAATGAGCAGGGGCTCATCAGACAGGTGACGGATCCTGTGGGAAGGACAGAGCAGCTTGCCTATGATGGCAGCGGGAACCTGATCTCCATCACGAATCCCGCAGGCGTGGAATCCCGTTACCACTATGATGACAGCCACCACCTGACAGAGGCCGTAAATGAGAACGGAGTGCTCTATCTGAAGAACACCTATGATGAAGAAGGAAGGGTCACCAGCCAGTGGCAGCCCGACAGCGGGAAGACCTCTACCTTTACCTACCAGGACAATGAATATGACGGGACCGACATCACCATCACCGACCACCGTGGGGAAACCCAGACCGTCACTACCAATGAAAAGGGCCAGAAAATCGCATGGACAGACCAGAACGGGAACCGGAGCACCTACCTTTACGACT
>CAMWWJ010000241.1 GCA_947177925.1 uncultured Lachnospiraceae bacterium | reverse complement strand
GCAGAGCGAAAGCGTGCCCCTAAGACTACTATATGCTATGCCGGCTCCCACGTCCGTTTATCCAAACCCCACTAAATAGCAAGCCACCAGTTCACCCCAAAGCAAACTGATGGCTAACTCTTTAGCATTATACTATTTTACTGCTCCATCTGTCTCCCCAAAAAAGCGGCCGCCGAAAGCACCAGCTTTTTCTCCACATCACCCATTTTATTTTTGCCTTCGTTATCCAAAAGCACTACTGCTCCTATCACATCACCTTCACAAATAATAGGGCTGATTACCTGCTGGGAAGGCTCTTCTCCCTGCTCCTTGGCAATTTCGATAAAACCCTTTTCCCCTTTGGAAGAAACGCTTGTTTCCCGATTGGTTAATTTTTCTTCCAGATCCTTGCTGATGGATTTGCCAAGCAGCCCTTTGCTGCCACCTGCCACCGCAATAAATTGGTCTCTATCAGCAATCAATGCTGTCTTTCCCGAAACCTGCGAAAGACTTTCCGCATACTGTTTTGCAAAAGTAGTCATTTCTCCGATAGGAGAATACTTTTTCAGGATAATTTCCCCTTCTCTGTCTGTAAATATTTCTAAAGGATCGCTCTCCCGAATCCTCAAGGTTCTTCTGATTTCTTTTGGTATTACAATACGTCCTAAATCGTCTATTCTTCTTACAATTCCTGTAGCTTTCATAAATAAATTTCCTCCATTTGCAAATCTTAGGTTTTCTATATTTACCGTGATACTAGTATCTGTAAACGGTGGCATTTTATACCTTGGAAATTTTCAATCTTTCACAGAAAAAGCACTCCAATTATTTCCACATTTTTAGAATTATATTTTTTATTGTATCCCTAATCCATCTTTATATTGATCCGCCAGAGCCTCAAATTTTTCCCTTGCATTCTGAAAGCAGTCCAAAAGCTTTGGAGAGAAATTACCGCATTCTCCCGTCATGATCATATGAAATGCCTGATCCTTTGAATATGCGCTTTTATATACTCTTTCATTGACAAGTGCATCGTAAGCATCTGCAATGGATACCAGTTGGGCAGAAATAGGGATTTCTTCTCCCATCAGGCCGTCCGGATATCCTTTCCCGTCATACCGCTCATGATGATATCTGCATATTTCATAGCTTAACCCATGATATTCCTCATCCCATACTCCTTTTATCTGATTCAGAATTTCACATCCCCTGGTAGTATGGGATTTCATATATTCATATTCGTCCCCCGTAAGCTTTGCGGGCTTTAGCAGGATTCCATCCGGTATGGCTATTTTTCCAATGTCATGAAGAGCGCTGGCATTGGCAATCATATCCGCTTGTTCCAGTGTCATATGATATTCCGGATAATCCTCCATAAGCTGTTTTGCCAATATTCTCGTAAAGCCTTTTATCCGTTTAATGTGCTCGCCGCTTTCCATGTTCCGGCCTTCAATCACACTTCCTAAAATATCAATAATATTTTCATTGCTCTTTTGAAGGCGTTCTGCCTGCTGCCGCAAAAGACGTGTCTGTTTTTCCACCTTTTCTTCCAGTTTGTTTCGAAGCAAATGCAGATCCACAATATTTTTCAGCCGCAGCTTTACCAACGCATTGTCAAAGGGCTTTCTGATGTAATCGGAAACACCATAATCAAAGCAGCGTTTCTCCACCTGGGCAGAGCTTTCACAACTGATTATAAGAACCGGTATTCTATCTATCCATGCCTGCTCCCTCATGATTTCCAGCACTTGAAAGCCATCTATTCCCGGCAGAAGCAGATCCAGCAGAAGAACCATGATTTCATCCTGCTGCTCCTTCAAAATCTCTACAGCACTTTCTCCATCTTCTGCGGTAATGACTGTATATTCATCCTGCAATATTTCTGTCAGCACTTCCCGGTTTATTTCCATGTCATCCACAACAAGTACTTTATCGCGCATATGTCTCCTTCCCGAAATATTTTTTCGAATGCCCTAGCTATTTTTCCTTTAAACGCTCTCTCAACTCTTCAAATATTTCATTATATTTTCTTGAAACGGCAGATGGATTGCGTCCAAACAATGTTTTCAGCTTCCGCACGTTCATATGGCCTTTTATCCTGTCCTTATAAATAAGCTGCTTTTCTTTTAATTGAGCTAACTCCTCCTTCAGCTGTTCCAGCTGCTCCCTGCGTTCTTCCCTTTTCTGCTCCTTTTGCTCTCTTCGCTCCTCCAGCACTTGTCCGAGCTGTTCAAGACGCTGCCTTCCTTCATCATTTAATACCGCCTCGATTACTTCGAGCCTTTTTTGCATCAGCCTCAGTTCTTCCTTCAGGCCCTGAAGCTTTCCAAGCACTTCCCGAAACTCAAAGGCTACCTTAAAGCTTACTGCACAATCTGCCGCCATGATTACGGAAACTACCAGCACTATTAAATTTAATGTATTGGCCTTGAAACAAAAAATCAGTCCCTCTACCGGCTTATGAAAGCCAAATACCATTGCCAGACTTAAAAACCCCCATGCTATAGTAGAGCTTAAACAGATATGTCCCTGAAAGTTAAATTTCTGGTTGCTGTAATCCCAGTAACGCACTTTAAAAACGGCTTCCATCACTACTCCTGTTATATATTCCAGCAGGGTTGCCGTCAATGCCCCTGCTACATAGACCCACACAGGATTTTCCCGAAAGGGCAGGGCGGTAAATAATACGGAAATGGCCCCGGATCCATAAAGTGGCAGATACGGTCCGTTTAAAAACCCTCTGTTTACCAGCTTTCTTTTTTGCAATGATACATAAGCGGATTCAAAGCACCAGCCAAAAAAACAATAGATATAGAAAAACATAAGCCATTGTATAAAATTGTATGTGTACATTCCATCACCCCATTTTATCTCCGGTTCCTAAAAGCAATTCCTTTTCCATATCTGCCAGCAGCTCTTCTGCTGCCTGTAAAAGCGCCTCTTCATCCTTTTTCAGAAATCCGGTAGGGTACAGCTTGTAAGTAAACACTGGAACGCCCTTAGGTGAAAACAACAGCCTGCCCTCATGCTTTTTCAAAATCCTGGGGATATTTTCCACCAATAAAGGGGCATGTTCATGCATGGTCAACACAAGCCTGTCTTTTTTCCCCTTTAACTCGGTTCCGTAAATCTGATGAGCCTTTACCCGTATGAGGGAAATCCGTAAAAGATTTTCCACGCTTTCCGGAACCGCACCGAAACGGTCCAAAAGCTCTTCTTTCATTTCATCGCTTTCTTCCTGATTTTCAATAGCAGCAATGCGCTTATAAATATCCAGCTTCTGAAATTCATTTACGATATATTCCTGTGGAATATACGCATCCACGTCCATATCTATCGTAGTAGTAAAGTCCACTGCTTCCTTTTGCCCTTTTAATGATTTTACTGCTTCATTCAGCATTTTGCAATAAAGATCATAGCCTACCGCTTCCATATGTCCATGCTGTTTTGCACCAAGCAGATTGCCCGCTCCCCTGATTTCCAAATCCTTCATGGCAATTTTAAAGCCGCTTCCCAGATCCGTAAATTCTTTAATTGCCTGAAGGCGTTTTTCCGCCACTTCCTTTAACATCTTATCCCTTCTGTACATTAAAAAGGCATAAGCATTCCGGTTAGAACGTCCTACCCGTCCCCGCAATTGATAAAGCTGGGAAAGTCCCAGATTATCCGAATCGTGGATAATCATCGTATTTACATTAGGAATGTCCAGCCCTGTCTCAATAATGGTGGTGGAAACAAGCACATCAATTTCTCCGTTGATAAAATCATACATAATTTCTTCCAGCTCACGTTCCTTCATCTGTCCGTGGGCAAATGCCACGTTCGCCTCCGGCACAAGGGCCTGCAGCTTCATTGCCACTTCATCTATCTGATTCACCCGGTTGTATACATAATAAACCTGCCCCTGTCTTGCAAGCTCTCTGACAATGGCTTCCCTTACCATTTCTTCGTTATATTCCATGACATAGGTCTGAATAGGCATCCTGTCATTAGGGGGCTCCTCCAGCACGCTCATATCCCGAATGCCCACAAGACTCATATGCAGCGTCCTTGGAATGGGAGTTGCCGTTAAGGTAAGCACATCAATGCTATCCTTCATCTGTTTGATTTTTTCCTTGTGGGTCACTCCAAATCTCTGTTCCTCATCAATAATCAAAAGCCCCAGATCCTTGTAGCTTACATCCTTGGAAAGCACTCTATGAGTGCCGATTACAATATCCACCATGCCTTTTTTCAAGCCTTCCACCGCTTTCTTCTGCTGGGCGCTTGTGCGGAATCTGGACATCAGTTCAATGGTAATGGGATAATTTTTCATTCTCTGCACAAAAGTATCATAATGCTGCTGTGCCAAAATGGTAGTGGGCACCAGATATACTACCTGTTTCCCTTCCTGAACTGCCTTAAATGCCGCCCGGATGGCAATTTCCGTTTTGCCGTAGCCCACATCCCCGCAAATGAGCCGGTCCATGATTTTTGTGCTCTCCATATCTTTTTTTGTTTCCTCAATTGCCATAAGCTGGTCTTCTGTCTCTTCATAAGGAAACAGCTCTTCAAATTCCTTTTGCCACAAAGTATCCCCGCTGAATACATAGCCTTCCTTTTCCTGTCTGGCAGCATAAAGCTGTACCAGATCCTTTGCCACTTCCATAGCGGCTGTCTTTGCCTTGGTCTTGGTCTTATCCCATTCCTTTGTACCAAGCTTATTCAGCTTGGGCTTTCTGGCATCTGCCGAAGCATATTTCTGGATTGCATGAAAACCGGTGGCAAGCACATAAAGATTGCCTCCATCCCGATATTCAATCTTCATATAATCCTTTACTACCTTATCCACTTCCACCTTTTCAATTCCTTTATAAACACCAAGGCCGTGATTTTCGTGGACTACATAATCCCCTACCTTCAGCTCCGTAAAATCGTGGATTTTTTCCCCTTCATATTTCTTTTTCTTTCTTTTTTTCTTTTCTCCAAAAATATCGCTTTCCGATAAAACCGCAAACTGTATCAGCGGATATTCAAAGCCTCTTTTTAAATTTCCATAAAATACCATCACCTGTCCGGCTTCCAGCTTCCTGTCCATATCCTCACTGTAAAAAGCCCACAGTCCTTCTTCCATCAAATCC
>CAMWWJ010000240.1 GCA_947177925.1 uncultured Lachnospiraceae bacterium | reverse complement strand
TATCAATACGAAAAGGCTATTCAAAAAATACCATTACAAGAAATTATGTATTTTAAAAGTGATAATAAGAAAATATGTATGATATTATGTTCAGGAGAGGAGAGAATATTCAAAGGAAAATTGACAGAAGTTGAAAAACTGCTCCCAGACTTGGTTTTCTTACAAATTCATAAGTCATATTTAATAAATTATGACTATGTTGAGGCATATAGTTATGAATGGATAAAAATGATAAATGGAGATATTTTGAATATATCCAGAGCACACAGAAAAGATGTTAAAGATAAATTAATGCGGCATGAGTTGTTAGAGTGAGAAATGTTATGATACATATTTTGATAGGGGTAATTGCAAATATATTAAGAACGTATACTATATATAGATTCATGGAGTTATTCTATATTTCGAATAGTAAAAACAGATTATTAAAAATAAGTATATATACCCTGTTTGTGATTGCAACAAGTGGAGGATATTATTTATTTCATAGTCTTTTTATAAATATATTAACTAATATTCTGGGTTTGCTTTTGATAGTTTCTCTATATCGTGGAAGCCTATTAAAGGATGGTCTTAGTGTACTTTGCATATATTCAGTAAATATTGTTATGGAAAGTTTGGTATTTTCTATAACCAAAATAGACAATAGCTCCAATTTAATTATGGAATCAATTAATGAATGTATAACAAGTACTGGGCTATTAGTATTGGTAAATATAATAGAAAAAACAAAAGCTATAAAAAACAATAAATTTAATGTAAGTTTTCCGTTATGGCTAGGATTAATCAGTGTACCAACAATTAGTATTCTAATAATATTGATTTTGGTAAATAAAAGAATATATAATGAGAGTTGTACAGAAATTGAAATTCTTGGTATACTTATAATTAATATTACTATTTTCTACTTATATGGTGCGTTACAAGATTACTATAAGCAGAAAGTTGAGAAAGAAGCTTTTTTCAGTAAAATGAAAATCTATAGTAATCAATTAGATGTATTAAAGTCTTCTAATCAAAAAATACGAGAGATATGGCATGATATGAAACATCATCTAGGGGAACTTAAATATTTAGCAATTCAGAACGAAATATCCAAATTGCTTGAATATATCGATGCAATGGAAAAACATATGTCTAATAATGATGAACATGTTGCTTCTGGAAATAAGGATATTGATGGAACGCTGAATTATTTATTACAGACAGCGAAGCATACATTAGAAGATGTTCACATTTGTATATCTGTACCAGAAGGGATAGAAATTCACAATTATTTGTTTAATGTGGTTTTAGGCAATTTACTAGAAAATGCAATTAATGCTTCTGCAAAATCTTCAAAAAAATATTTGAAAGTTTCTATCAAACTTAAACAGAATGTTTTGTATATAAATATAGAAAATAGTTATTCTGGTCAGATTAAACTAGAGAATCAACAATTGATGACAACAAAACCTAATGCCGAAGAACATGGAATAGGGATGAAAAGTGTTAAACGTATGGTGGATGAAATGAATGGATTATTAAATATAAAATGGGAAGAGGATATATTTTATGTAAGTGTTATGTTTTATCTAAATAATCTGATGAAATGGGATAAATAAAACTTACTAAGTATTACATGTCAGTATTGGTATGCTAGCATGTTTTTTGTATGCACCCAGTATGGGCGAAATCTAATTGGTGAAAGTCTGTAACATGCCCCAGTAGTGAGAAGTGTATAGCCAAGAGCAAGGGTGTCCATCGTGAGGTAGAATCTGAAGAAAGCTGGAGTCAAAACTCTGGTCTGACGAACAGAAATCACATCAACAAATGTGTATAAAATTCGTAGTAACAACGAATGGTGAGAAGTCAGCAGAGGTCATAGTACCATGATGGCTTAAGACATTGTGGGAAGGAATGAACTTTAGGAGATGTGGGTAAATGAATGTAACCAATGGTGGATTTAAGGACAGACAACTTCATATTGAGGACTATCTGCAAATGGTATCGACGAAATCGAAAGAGTATGCAGAAGTGTCCGCCTTCAGAGGATTGCTTAAAACAACCGCATCATCACAAACTTTCAGACGGACATACTGTTAGAGAAGATTTTACAACCGACTAATCTGAATAACGCATACAGGAAAGTGAAATCCAATAAAGGAGCAGGCGGTGTTGATGGGGTGAGCGTAGATGAACATCTGCCGTTCCTGAGAGATAATCGAATACAACTAATTTAAAAGTTAAATGGCGAGAAATATAAACCAACTCCAGTTTGCAGGGTAGAGATACCCAAAGAAATAAAAGGAGAATTTCTAAAACTGGGAGTGCTGACAGTAGTTGACAGGGTATTTCAACGGGCAATTACGCAGGCGCTGTCCCCGATATATGAGGAACAGTTTTCGGAAAACAGTTTTGGTTTTCGAACAAAGAGAGGTGCGCATGACGAACGAAAACAATGCCGGCAGAACGTTAAAGATGGATATGAGTATGTCGTGGATATGGACTTGGAAAAGTTCTTTGATACGGTAAGCCATAGTAAACTGATAGAAATGTTATCAAGAACCATCAAAGACGGGCGGGTAATATCGTTGATACACAAATATCTCAATGCAGGGGTTATCAGCAGAGGGATATTTGAAAAGACAGAAACTGGTATGCCGCAAGACGGACCACTAAGTCCACTACTTAGCAATATCATGCTGAATGAATTGGACAAGGAACTGATACGCAGAGGACACAGATATGTGCGGTATGCGGATGACTGCGATTTTCTGTAAAAGCAAAAAGAGTGCAGAGAGAACCTTGAGAAATATCATTCCGTTCATTGAGGGGAAACTGTTTCTGAAAGTGAACTGAAAGAAAACAAGCGTGGTACATATCAGCAAATTAAAATACCTTGGATACGCATTTTACTGTCATAAGGGGAAATGCAGGTTTCGGGTACATCCGAAGTCAGTGGCAAAATGGCAAAAATGAAAGACAGAATCAGAGAACTGACAAAAAGAAGTAACCGGATGGGAAAATGAATACAGAGCCATGAAACTGACGCAGTATATCAAGGGATGGGTAAATTATTTCTTGCTTGCAGATATGAAAGGACTTTTAAGGAAAAGCGATGAATGGCTAAGACATAAGATAAGAACCATCTCTTGGAAGCAATAGAAGAAAGTCAAGACGAAATTCAAGGAATTAAAGAAGTTAGGTGTGGAAGAAGAAAAGGCATGGATATGTGCCAACATGCGAAATGGAAACTGGTACTGTGGTGGATATTTTGTGTTACAGATTGCATTTAACAATAAGAAACTCCGTAAACTTGGATATCCAACATTCACAGAGTTTTATCTGAAAGTATGTAAAAACTAAGGAACCGCCGTATACCGAATGGTACGTTAGTGTATAATTTTTATTGGCAAGAAAGGTTGCTTTGAATAGTTATGTAAACTAAAAAAGGAAGCGGAGATGAAAATCCCTACTTCCCAATCATACAGTTTTTCTTTATGATGTTAATTGTCCAGAAAAACACGTAAAGGAGACTGTATGATGAAATCTATTGTAGAGGAAAGTCTGATAACATTCAAGGAGTTGGAGAAGAAAATCTTCACATATGTCTGTGAGGCAGCAGTGGAGATGACACGGATAATTCTGGAGGATTATGACAAGGGACTCCATGCAGGCCGTGACCGGAGCAGATACAGAGACAAGGGGACCCGCACCACAACAATAAAGACAGTTTACGGGGATGTCGCCTACGCCCGCCATGTATATCAGACAAAGGACGAAGAAGGGCATAAGCTTTTGTGTATCTTCTGGACGAAGCGGTAAAGATGGATAAAATAGGATTGCTCTCTACAAATCTGGCAGAAAAAATAGCATCCTGCGTGACAGAGAATCCATACCGTGTGACTGCCGACATCATTTCCAGTACGAGCGGCCAGACCATAAGCCACGGAGGAGCATGGAAGCTTGTACAGAAGCTTGGCGAGCGTGTAAGTGCGGAGGAAGAACTTCAGGTAAAACAGATGAGTGCAGACGAACTTTCAGGAAGCAGGGAAGTCAAGGTTCTTTTTGAAGAAATGGACGGCGTATGGCTGCGTCTGCAGGGAAAAGACCATAAATCAATAGGAAAGCAGGAAATGAAGGTTGCGACAATTTATGAGGGATGGGAGAAAAATGACAGATCCGGGAGCAGCCTGTGCGGAAAAAGAGTCATTGCGGGAATGGAAAAAAGCAAAGAGTTCCATGAGAAACGAGAGGCGCAGATCCGAAGTATTTATAATGCAGACGAAATAGAGTATCGTATCCTGAATGGGGATGGAGGGTGCTGGATAAAAGACCCCTATGAGCCGGACACTGTATTCCAGCTGGACCGCTTCCACATACGCCGGGAGATAAAAAGGAAACTGAACTGCGACAAGGAAGCGAGGAAAGAAACAGAGAGATTATTTGAGACAGAAAAAATGGATGAGATGCTGGAATACATCTGGATATATGCAGACAGTGTAGAAGCAGATGATGAAAAGGATACCCGTTCAAAAAAAGCAAGGGAGCTGTACGGGTATCTTTACAATAACAGGGAAGGACTGGTGCCGTACTGGAAACGAAATATCAAACTTCCGGAGCTGCCGGAGGGAATGAGGTATGGGAACATGGGAGTACAGGAAAACCAGAACTGTACGGTCATCACGATACGGATGAAAGGAAACAGAAAGCGGTGGTCAGTCAACGGAGCAAACAACATGGCGAAACTGCTTTACCGGAAAGAGAATAAAGAACTGGTCCAGACGGTAAACAGATATGCGGAGGCACTGATATTTAATATCCGGATGACAGAAATGGTTACAACATTAAGTGCGGCGAAAGCGCCCGAAAAGGACGGGAAGGGGAATCCATACGTGAATGTAATCAATATGCATATCCCACTACGGGATGCGGTGCAGACAGCATCAAGAAGAGCTTTTGCAAAAACATTATTGTAAAAAAAGAAAAAGACGTCTAAGAAAAACTGTGAAGCAGGTTGTCAATAAAGTGTTGACACAAACATTACAAACAGACAGATTGAAATCTGCCTGAAAAAAGTCTATAATGATTATGTTCTAACTTCGATGCATGAGCGACATACTTTTA
>CAMWWJ010000239.1 GCA_947177925.1 uncultured Lachnospiraceae bacterium | reverse complement strand
TATTATCTAACGCACCAAAATACGGTGCGTAAGTGCCGGCGACTTTGCCAAGGCCTCTAAGACTATCCTATGCTCTGCCAGCTCCCACTGTGTATCGGAAAGCTATACATCCCTTTAAATAAAAGCTTTCAAGTGCAGAACTGCAAAATTTTAGAAATAAAAAATATGTACAGGCAATCGTCTAATCCCTCTCAATCCAATTGGCATGCTCGATTACTAAGTCAATCAGTTTATCTGCCGCCCTGGGGCTCATCTGCTTGATTTTGCTACTGTCCCCCACCGCTTTGCCATTTTCATCATAAAACCCAACACTTGCCATGAGAACACCATTCAATCTTACCACATTAGAGTAAATGCTTTTTACTTTTTTCAGGTCAATCTGCAGATATCCTTTTACACGTTCTTTCAATACCAGTGTATTATCCGCTATATATCCGGAATAATACATATCTTTAAAATCACATACGTGCCTTCCTTCAAATTTTTGGTCTACTTCCGACCTGATTTTATCAGCCTTTTTTTTGTCATACAAAGATACCAGTACCGCTAAAACCAAAAAAACCGCTACTATCACTGCGCCTTGAGGTGTCATTGATGTACATCCTTTCTTTAGTAATTTATACTAAAAATATTTTATATTTCTTATGCTTGTCTGTCAAGTCTGGCTAAATGCAAAAACAGGTGAACAAGAGGAGGTGTTTAAAAAGCAAAAGGCTTCTGACAGACGTTGAAATCTGTCAAAAGCCTTTTTATTATCTCTTTTTAAATCCTCACATTAGTTGCCAGCAACTACCTGCGGTGTAAAAGTAAACTTAAAGGAAACACCGATTGCATCAGTTGAAGTCCATGGAGTCGTACCTTCTGCTGTAGGATTTGCTACTACACTTCCTCCGATTTTATAGTTTGCTTTTGTAGCGGTCTCACTACCCTTTGCCAATGTTACGATTGCATCCTTAGAAGCTGCTTTGACCTCTTTCACTTTATTAGCAGCATCTGCTTCAACCGCCAATGGGATTACAACCTGATTTTCTGCCTTTTTATAGCCAGTTTCAAAAGTACCTTTGCCCTCGCCGTCTACTTTGTCTGTTACCTCTAAATAAAGGAAAGCTGCTTTATCCGTAGTCTTTGCAGTAGGCGCTGTTGTTACAATCGTGATTCCGTCTGAAACCCCTTTTGCTGTAAGCTCCGATACGTTCACAGCCACCGCAACAGAGCTTTCATTCGTAATAGTCTGCTCTGCTGAAATAATCTGGCTGTTTCCTGTCAGACCATCTTCATTATAGGAAAGCTGATATGGATTGATGACAAAGTCTGCGGTTGTAGGAACGGTTACTTTGATGGTGGGCACTGTTACCGTGGAACTTCCCTCAACCTCCTGTCCTGCTGCAGCCGCTGTAGCATCACTGATTTCTGTATCCGCTGCGCTTACCATCATGGTTGAACCTAATGCCAAAGTTGTTGCCAGTGTTAATGCTAAAAGTCTTTTCTTCATCATTATTTCTTCTCCTTTGGTTTCCATTTTTTATCTTTTCTTATTCTACAATCAGAGTAAGTCCTACATTTACCTGCGAATGAACCGTCTGCTTATCTTCTTCTACCTGATTATATACTAAAGTAGCTTCATGGTTGCCCGATTCCAATGTTTTGCTTATGGTAAATTCCTCCAGTCTTCCTCCCACCGGAATCAATCCGGAACGATATATTTCTTCCTGGGTATCGTCCAAATAAAGTACCATGTACATGTCGTATGTATTCTTTTTTGCATTGGCAAGATAACAGGTAAACTGACTGCCATCTTTGCTGCTGGCCTGTGTCTGCATTTCTAACGCCATCTGTCCTTCAGCCGCCTTTTCATAAAGGGCATCTACAGCTTTCTGCAATTCATCCTGATCGTCTAAGACAACATTGGATTCGTATTCCAGTCCGTTTCCCGTTTCTTCCCTTTCACTTTCCTTCCCTGAAAACAGCAGGATGCATACAAGCACTATCGCAACGCACAAAAACATCAGAACAGCCATACAGAGTAGAACTTTCATATTTTTTTGCTCTTTTCCGGATTCTGGCATATTTTTATCTCCATTCTTTTCCCGGCATTGCCTTACCCGCTTAAGAATCACATCTTCTTAAGCGGGTAAGGTTGCTATCATACTACTGTAATAAAGATAATACACCCTGATTAGCCTGATTAGACTGAGCAAGCATAGCCTGACCTGCCTGAGCAAGAATCTGATTGTTGGCATATTTCACCATTTCAGTTGCCATGTCGGTATCACGAATCTGTGATTCGGCTGCTGTTGTGTTTTCCACAACATTATTCAAGTTATTGACAGTATGCTCCAATCTGTTTTGGATAGCACCTAAGTCTGCACGTTGCTCATTTACTGCTTTAATAGCATCTTTAATAGTTGATATGGCATCTTTTCCGCCTGAACCATCATCTCCTGCAACATCTACTTCATCTACACCTAATGTACCGGCATCCATGCCCGCAATTGTCAGTTGTATCTGATTACCGGTATCTGCTTCAGCGCCAACCTGTAATTCCACATCCAGAGTACCATCCAACAACATTCTCTCATTAAATGTGGTCGTCTTTGCAACCCGATCAATTTCATTAATAAGATTATCTACTTCTTTTTGAATGTAATCACGGTCTTCTTCCTGTTCCGTACCATTTGCTGCCTTAACAGCCAGTTCATTCATTCTTTGAAGCATATCGTGTACTTCAGTCAACGCACCTTCTGCTGTCTGTACGCAGGAAATACCATCCTGGGCATTTGCAGCGGCCTGTGTAAGACCTCTGATCTGACGTCTCATTTTTTCTGAAATAGCAAGACCTGCTGCATCATCCGCTGCACGGTTGATCTTGTAACCGCTTGATAACTTTTCTGTTGACTTAGACTGACTCGTTGCCGTTAATCCTAACATCCTGTTAGAATTCATTGCTCTTAAATTGTGTTGTACTACCATACTATTACCTCCTTGTGTGTGTCCGGACACGTCCTTTTGCCCGGTTTGTTCATTGAATTTATAATAATCGGCGCCCCTAGGTTAGCGTCGAGTTATTACCTTGTTTTTTCATTCCTTACGATTGAAATGCGTTTCTTTTTGTACTTCTCCGGCTTTTCTTCCTCCCTGTAGTATTTAGGAAGCCTTGCTTTTTCTTCCGGATCCGTAATCTTTTTTTCCAATACCTTGCTTCGGATAATGTTCACTTCCTTTGGCGCCTCTATCATAATCCGCATATGATTTCCGCTTCCGCCTAAAAAAACAAGTTTCACATGATCGCCTATGAGCAAATATTCTTCGGTACTGACTGACATTCTAAGCATATTTCCACCTCCCTGAATTTCTCTGCCACCCTGCATCATGCAACATTTTCTTTCAAAATGTTGCATGATTTGATTGTACGTATTACTTTAATTGTAAAAGAAAGGAGCTTACACTATGAGCACAACACAGCCTATCAGAAACAAACATCTATTGAAACAGTTTAAAAACTACTATATGGAACAGGAATTTCATCCCCGGAATTATACTCTGATCCTTGTAGGACTGAATACAGCGCTGCGCATCAATGACATCCTGCACCTTACCTGGGACATGGTATATGAAAAAGGAAAAGTCAAAAGACATATCGTGGTGACAGAACAAAAGACAGGAAAAGAAAACCGCATTTTCCTAAATAATGAAGTGCGTGGGGTTTTACAGGAATATAAAGAAAAGGCGGGAAACGACGGCTATCATAACCCTTACCTGTTTTCAAGCATGCCGGATAGCCACGTGCCTTTATCCCGCTATCAGGCATACCGCATTATCCGAAAGGCGGCACAAAACATAGGCATGGAGGATTTCATCAGTTGCCACTCCCTTCGCAAAACTTTTGGATATCATGCCTGGAAACAGGGAACTCCTCCCGCATTGTTGATGAGTATTTTCAATCATTCCTCCTATCAGATTACCAGACGCTATCTTTGTATCGATCAGGATGATAAGGATGAAGTATTTTCCAAAATAAAGCTTTAAAATAAATTTTTTTTGAAAAAGGTATAAAGTATTTTTGAAATCGTCCGAAATATAATACAACTAAGCACAGGTGCAACATTTTGAAAGAGAATGTTGCACCTGTGCTTAGTTGTATTCTGCACGATATCACAAATAATATACTCCTGCTAAATTCTTCGCAAACTGGACTGCTCAAAAAAACTTAAATTGGCAGTTTTTATCATGCCATTTTCCCGTATAATAGGATTCATGCAATAAAAAAATCTTTAAATCAATTTGTATGAAGAAATGGAGAGATGATCATGAAACTGTTAAAAGACACAAAAGCTTTAGTGGTTGCCGCCCTGATGGCCGCCTTTACCTGCGTTGCTACTATGAGCATTCAGATTCCTACGCCCACTCTTGGCTACATACATCCCGGCGACTGCCTTGTGCTGCTTTGCGGGATTATTCTAGGTCCTGTGGTGGGTTCCCTGACTGCCGGAATCGGTTCCATGTTTGCCGATATCTTATCCGGATATGTCATTTATGCCATTCCTACCCTTGTGATCAAAGGCGTTACGGCATTGATTGCGGCTCTTGTGTTCCGGAAGCTGAAACAGGTATGGAAAACGAAACAGACCTTTGTTTTTGTTGCTGCCGGAATCCTTGCAGAAATCAACATGGTATTCGGCTATTTCCTCAACAAAATCATACAGACCATGTTTCTTGCAGGCTCTTATAACGGAGAGACTTTTGCAGCCGGCCTTGCAAGTGCGGCGGGCGGTATTTTTTCAAACTGCATACAGGGCACTGCCGGAATTATCCTTGGAGCGCTTTTGCTCCCCATCTTATCCCAGGTGCCTGATGTTCGCACATGGATGAATCTGGGAGGCAGGAAAAATCTGGCATGACTTGTTTGAAAGCAGAAAAAAGACAGCGGAAAAGAAGTATTTTCATCTTTTCGCTGTCTTTTTTATAGAAACGTACCCGTTCAGCCCGCAGATTTCTCCACAGGCACCGGGATGGGCTTCAGACAGAAAATGTTTTCTTTAGGAGCCCTTATAAAATCGCCAGCGCTTAGCGAGGTATTTTCGAGCTTAGCACTGTTGCGTTTTTATAGAGCGAAAGCGTGGCGACGTAGAAA
>CAMWWJ010000238.1 GCA_947177925.1 uncultured Lachnospiraceae bacterium | reverse complement strand
GTAATGAACTATGTACATATCGTAAAAAGGTGACTGACAACAAACGGCGGTATGCTTCTCCCCACAGAGAGGGCAGCATACCGCCGAAAAAAGCTACCATTTCCTCAAATCACTTTTTCCTAATAAGTCTTACCTCAAAATTTAAATCCTTCAATAATTTCATATCCGTTTCCACCGTAATGCCCGCTGTGGTAAGCATGTCTCCAGAAATAGCCGCATTGGCGCCGCTTTGAAAGCATTTTTCTCCCCGGTCTCCCACAATTCCCCTTCCTCCGGCAAGGCGGATAAAACCGTCCGGGATAAGGAATCGATAAATGGCTACGATTCTGCAAAGCTCATCGTTAGTCAGGACCCGCTTCTTCTCGTAAGGGGTGCCGGGGATGGGATTCAGCAGATTGACCGGAATGGACTTTACTCCCAATTCCCTTATATCAATGGCCATGTCAATACGGTCTTCCATGGTTTCGCCAAGCCCCATGATTCCTCCGGAGCAGACGGACAAGCCGGCACGTTTTGCCGCCTTTAAGGTTTCCACCTTTTCTTCATAGGTATGGGTCGTGCACACCTGTGGAAAAAAGCTCTTGGAAGCTTCCAGATTACAGTGGACACGAGAGGCTCCAGCTTCCTTGATTTTTCTAAACTGTTCCTCATTTAACAAGCCAAAGGAAACACATACTTGAATATTGGTCTTTCTTTTGATTTCACGAATGCTTTCACATACCTGGTCGATTTCCCTGTCTGATAAACGTTTGCCCGAGGTTACGATAGAATAACGCAACACTCCCCGTTCCTCATTCTGCTTTGCCTGCTCCAATAGCTCCTCCGTGGACAATAAGGGGTAAGACTCTTCACATGCTGTATGATAGTGGGCGCTTTGGGCGCAGTATTTACAGTCTTCGGAACATTTTCCGCATTTACCGTTGATGATGGTGCACATGTCAAAAGCATTGCCGCAAAATTTAGAGCGTATTTCGTCTGCTGCATTGGCTAATTCTTCTAAAGGTTCCTCTAATAGTTTTATTGCCTCTTTCCGGGTGATTTCTTCTCCGGAATATATTTTTTCTTTTAGGTCTGATACAAGGCTCATTGTTTTCCTCTCCTTTGTGATTGCTGTATTTATTCTGATAAGCTCATTTTTATTTGTCAACCTCTTTTTATTTTTGGTTTACATTTCATATGCTTATCTTATTCCTTTGAGAGAAAGCTGTCAATCATGTAATTCATTTTCAATGATATCAGCTTATCATACGAACTTGTAAGCATTCCTTACAAGTTGAATCTTTTCCGAAATACTATTCTTATATGGCATCCGCCAACTAATACTCTTTACTTAAAAGAAAATACATTCCAAATCAAGACATTCTACATTTCGCCTGACGTGCTAAAATCACCTCTAACATCTCACCAAGCGCTTTTAAATCAGCCGAAAGAATTTCCAAATCTTCCTCGGAAAGACATTCCGATAACTTACAGGCAATTGTGGAGAGAAAATAGAGATCCGAACAATTATTCATGCATTTACCCTGTAATAAACAATTTTAATAATATCATATGCCATGGAAATATAGGAGTGAAAAATTTCCGAAAGCATCCCGCAAAAGTCAGGCTTACTCTCATAGCGCATATATACCTCTAAGCGCATACAAAATTAATATAAATAAAAGTCCTATGAAACCAGGAATAAACAAACCAAAGAATCTTTGTACAGGAGTTTGTTTTTCCCACCTCTCTCTCTCTTCCCTGCCACGGCAAAACCAAGGAACTCTCGTTGCTATAAATGAAAATACAATCAACCAGCCAATCGTTATAATAGATGCCGTAATAATTACTATCGTTTCCATTTATTTTGATTCCTTTCTTCTGTATATTAGAATAAGTATACATTCAATTCATAATGATGGCAACAGATTAAGATAATGCTATAAGGTCCGATTTCTCATAACGGTTATGTCCCTGCAGGCTCTTCTTATACTTCCAGCATTTTATAGCCTCTTCCAAAGATTTTCCTTGATTGTCTTCAAAAAAATCCCGAATATAAGTATTGTATTCAAACTGTCTGTCAATAGTTGTCTTTCCTTTTTTCTTTTCATCCAAAATTTGATAATACGCTGCAATTGCTTCCCCATAAGTCTTGCCAGCATTGCTTTTCAGCCATTTTTGAAAGGCAACATAAAACGAAAAATTCTTACCGATTTTCTCCTCAAAAAAAGCTCTGTGCTTTTGCGTACAGACAAAATCCGGTTCTATTTTTGTATTTTCATTGATGATTCCCACATCGTGCCTGATTTTTGTTTTTTTAGAACTTGGCAGTACATTGCCAGTATCAAGAAAACAGGCAATTCTATCCGTAAGCTCTATTTTCCCACCAGTGGCAGGCAATCCGTTTTTCCTGCAAAAGTCTGTTAATTCCTCTTTCAAATAATAAAAACTGCAAAATGTTTTCCCGTCCAATTCTTTATCCAGATTCGGTCTTTTACTTTTCATTCGTTTCACACTCCGTTGAAGCCCATTTATTCTCTTTTAAAAAACTATATCATATAGAACTTGACAATGGTATGTCAGCTTTTAAAATATAATACGTTTTACTCAAGAAGGAGGATATTGCTATAGCTGTTGCATAATCCGTCAATTCCTCTTCCAAGTTTGACACTCCAATAATATGCCCTATAAGTTATTTATTCTCCTGAAGCCACCTTAGCCGAATACCACTTTTGGAACCATGCGGTAAAGATACCTATAAAAGTAGGAAATATAGAGTTTATGGCGCCAACCAAACTGGAAATCTTCGTCCACATAAGAGACTTACAAGCCCTTTTCCTTTTTTTCTTTTACCAGTTTCTCATGATAAAAATAATTGATACCGTTTATTCCTGATTCCTCTCCATAATCCTGTAAAAATTCTCCCAAATCCTTCCAATAAGTATAATCCTTTTGTATATAAATCCTTCTATATTCCTCCCTCAGCGAAGGATATTTCGTATCAATATAATCCAAAATCGCTTGTTTATAAGCACCTCTTAGATTCAGGTTTTCAAACCAATACTCGCAGGCTATGTCCTTTGCCGCATCTATAATTCCTTTACAATCCGTAATATATGGGAAAATAGGAGACATAAACAACACAGTATATATACCTTCTCTATGCAATTCTTTCATTGCCGCTATTCTCTCTGCAATGGTACTTCCTCTGTCCATATCTTTTCTGAATTCCTCGTCTAATGTATTGACAGAAAAAGCAACCTTAAGATCCGGCAGCTTTTTTAACAGGTCTATATCTCTCAGTATCAGATTCGACTTTGTAGAAATGGTGATCTGGCATTCCGCACCAATAAGCTGCTCCAATATGTTTCTGGTAACCCGATACTTCTCTTCAAAGGGATTGTAGCAGTCTGTCACAGAGGATAAAAATATTGATTTTCCCTGCAGTTTTTTTATATTGACAGGTTTATCACATTCCTTTATGTCGATGAAGCTTCCCCATTTTTCTCTATGTCCTGTAAATCGTTTCATAAAACTGGCATAACAGTATTTACATGCGTGGGGACAGCCCACATATGGATTGATCACGTAATCACTGGCGGGAAGATTTGATTTTGTCAGATAGTCTTTTGTTGTAATCTTTTTTTCTATGATGTCCATTCATAAACCTCGCCTCTATGAAATTTCAAACAACACTTTTTCAAAGTCTTTCACATAATATCGTATATTCGTCCTTCCCCTTTGAACAATGACATGCCCTTCCGCTTCCAGCTTTTTCTTTTGCGCTTCCACACCTCCCGGATATTTTGCATTCAATTCTCCCTTTGCTTTCAGCGTCCTCCAGTATGGTGTTTCATCCTCTTCTCTCTGATAGCTTGCCCAGGCAGCAATGGATACGAAAATGCCTGCCGTAATAGGCTCTGTAAAATCAGCATCGTTCTGCTCTGCAAAAAACCGCCTTATCTCACCTACTGTAATCACCTTGCCTTCCGGTATCAATTTCATTACTTTGTCATATGCGATGGGCGGCGCAAAGTACATTCTGTCTCCACCGTATTTTTCAATGCTCTTTTTATCCGTAATAATCTGCAGCTTTGGCATATCCTTGCTGTCATGAAGCATTGCATTGAAATCTTTTTTCTCTTCATTTGCCATTCAAACTACCTCCTTGCACATAGCATACTGGAATTTGTATGGTTATGCAATGAGACGGTTTGAAAAAATAAAAAATATTCTCATTTACTGCAATAATCTTCTCAATATTTGTTCCCTGTTATTGATGAACATTTCCGTTACCTGATAACTGTCTGTATCTTCATATTCACAGTGTTGAATCGTTCCATGATCAAAGGTAAAGATTTCTGCATCAGGCATTCCTAATAAAATAGGGGAGTGGGTTACAATAATAAACTGGGATTCTTCCTTAGCACACCGATCTATTTCCATAAGAAGCGTCAGCTGCCTTTGCGGAGAAAGGGCCGCTTCCGGCTCATCGAGAAAATAGATGCCATTTGGCTTAAAATGCTTTTGCGCTATTGCAAGAAAGCTTTCTCCATGAGACTTTTTATGCAGCTCCTCCGAGGGAACAGGTGCATGTCTGGAATATTCCTCCTCTTGTGTTGCCACATTATAAAAGCTTTCCGCACGAAGAAAATATCCCCATCCTGCCTGTCTGATTCCCTTAACAAGCTTTATAGCTTCACACAGTTCTGAGTGGGAATCATATGTGGAAAAGCTATAATTCTTTGTTCCCCCTTCCGGATTAAAGCCTGCTGCAACCGCTATTGCTTCCAGCATAGTAGATTTTCCGCTTCCGTTTTCGCCTACAAAAAATGTTACAGGCTTCTGAAACTCCAGATATTCCAATTCTTTTAATGCTTCGATTTCTCTAAGGTAGCTGTATTTGTCTATCTTGTCCCAGTTAATAAATACTCTTTGAAGCAATTGGTTGTTCATCATATCACCCTGATTCTTATCCATCTAATTCTAACTTTTATATCTTTATTTTCTCCATTACATTTGTTGCCATTTTTTCATTTCGTGTTTGACAAGCAGCAGCGCCAGGATACCGGATAACCCGTCAGCAATGGGACCTGCCCACAGAACACCGTCAATTCCCCAAAACAGCGGAAATACAATTACTAACGGAAGCAGGAAAAATACCTGCCGGCTCAAGGATACCACGGTGCCGATA
>CAMWWJ010000237.1 GCA_947177925.1 uncultured Lachnospiraceae bacterium | reverse complement strand
AAATAATAATGGCTATCCATATATATTACCACTTAATTTTGGAATGTGTGTAAGAGATGATAAAATTGAATTGTATTTTCATGGAGCTATGGAAGGCACAAAATATGATTTGATTGAAAAGGATAATAGAGCCAGTTTTGAGATGGATTGTGAACATAAATTAGTAACAGAAATGGAACGAGGGAGTTGTACAATGGAATACGAAAGCGTTATTGGACAAGGGCATATTGAAATACTTTCTGATGATGAAAAGTATAATGCTTTACGTATTTTGATGAAACATTATCATCAAGAAGAATTTCCGTTTAATAAAGCAGTTATGCCTCGTACAAAAGTTTTTAAACTGATAGTAGAAAAAGTAACAGGTAAAATAAGAATGAAGAAAAAGGATAAACACTAATTTCTTTTTGGGAGGAAACATATCAAAAGGACAATAAGAACAATACAAGTGTCGGTGGTATCCATATTATGCATATATTTACGGATACAATGCCTGCCTCTGCTGATATTGCGCCCTTTGCAATCGGTTTGGCTCAAGATGGTGAAATTAAGGAACTGTATAATGATTGGGAAATTTTGCAGTTCCAATCATACACATTTGAGGATGAACATCCAAATGTACCAAGGCATATGCATTCTGTAAATAAAATTGTGACATGTACGCAAGTAAAGCTGACAAAATAGAGCTGCTCGGGACAGGATTTATATTTTCTTTCATGATAAACTAATAATATCAGCCATGAAATTAAATTATGAAGGAGAATATGATAGATGAAAGAGTATATTATAGAGCATTATAAGAGCACAGGAACCTATACTTATGCGGGTGCATATCGGGATTATTTCCGCTCGCTGCCTGATGATATTCCTGCCCTTGGCAGGTTAGTATGTGCTCAGGTAATACACAGAGTTACATTAAAAGAGGGAAACACTAATGCTAATGCCAAGCTTTTATACGGAGATATGGATAGATATCCGTGGTACCGGATGCGTTGTGAGGACGATGTATTGTTGACAGCGCCGGCGATGGCTGCGGAATTGTTTCGGCTGGACGAACGGGGCTTTGTATCGGACAGAAAGGCAGAACATAAGATTGTAGTGACTTGTCGGTATGTGTCGGTGCTTATGAGTGCTATTTTAAAAGCAAAGGGTATTCCAGCAAGATCCCGGGCAGGGTATGCACCGTATTTCAAAGAAGGATTTAGTATGGATCATTGGATCAATCAATATTATAATGAAAAAGAAGGACGCTGGATTACCTTTGATGCAGACGGCTTTTATGAAGAATGCGGAATGCCGCTTTCGCAGTATGATATGCCGGAGAAAAGCTTCGACTGGGTATCAGAGGCGTATTTGGACTTAAGAAACGGTAAAACCGACGGCAGACAGTATATATATGCGGATGGTTTGGGAACCTGTGCATTTCCTGCACTTGTGCGTTATTTGTTATATGATTTTCACGCACTTATGAATAATGAAATTACGTATTCTTTTTTGCCTTCCTATCTGGATGGTAAACTGGATAAACTGTGTGAAGAGGAGCTGAAAGAACTGGATCAGCTCGCAGAGTGGATGAAAGAGCCAGACGTGTATTTTGACGAGCTTCGGATGCTCTGGGAGCAGAAAAGGAAGTTACGGATTCTGAACAGCCCGCTTGTAGGAGATTATGATCATGGAGTGGACGGAGAGTTTAACGAAAGCGATTGAATATATGGAAACCCATATGCTGGAACCGATTGAGACAACGGAAGTTGCCAGAGCAGCAAAGATTCCGTCACTGTACCTGCAAAAGGGATTTAAAATTATGACTGGCTACACTTTAGGAGAATATGTCAGATACAGGCGGCTTTATCTGGCAGCAGTTGATTTGCTTACAAATGGAGATAAAGTGATTAATCTGGCCTTAAAGTACGGATATGAAACTCCGGAAAGTTTTACAAAGGCTTTTACAAGGTTTCATGGCATTTCTCCGGTACATTTGAAAAAGAATACACAGAAAATCAGAAGTTTTCATCCTTTGAAAGTGAAAGTTTCGATAGAAGGCGGTGAAAGCCTGCCCTATACAATTGAGGAGATGGAAGCCTTTCATTTAATCGGGAAGCCTTTCAGATGTTCTATGGAGCAGTCGTTTGAGGTGATTCCAAAGTTCTGGGATGATTTTAAGAAACAAGCTATTGATAATACAAATATAGGAGAATATGGTGTCTGCATTGACGAAGAAAATGGAAGTAGAGAATGCCTTTATCTGATTGCAGGGAGATTTCTGGAAAAGAAAATACCGGAAGGGATGATGATATATGAGGTTCCAAAGATGATGTGGGCGAAATTTCCATGCATTGGACCTATGCCGGGCGCTATGCAGGCCGTATATATGTCAATTTTTGAGGAATGGCTTCCGGGACATCCACGGTATGAGATGGTTATGAACGTTAATTTGGAATGGTATGAAAAAGGAGATACCAGTAAATCGGATTATCGGAGTGAGATTTGGATTCCACTGCGAGAAGTTCATGCATGATACAAAATAAGTGAACTATTTAGAACAATTATGAAAGCAGGAATGTTTCAGAGCGAGTTGCGTGATGAACAGAAATGTTAGCAAAAACAGGTGTAGAATTTATTTAGACAAGTACCAGATGGCTTTTCGATACCTAGTGGGAGCTGGCAGAGCATATAGTAGTATTTCGGGCCTATAAGGAAAGTCCCCGATACAAGACGGGGAAAAGTAAAGTCGCCGAAATACTACTATATGCTCTGCCAGCTCCCACGTCCGTTTAACCAATCCCATCCCCACGCTCGTAAAGCATCCAAATCCCTGTTTGAACTCTTATGCCAGCCCCAAGACCATGCATGACTCTGGCTCCCTGCATAGGAAAATAAAAATATCCTTGCAATATACCCATAGGGGGTATATAATAAGCTGTGAAAAGAGAAAAGAATATATAGAAAAAAGAAAAACGGGGGAAAGAACATGCCGGAAAAACAGGAACAATGTTCATGCCATAAGACAAAGGAACGTTCGGAAAAGGAATATAAGAATCTGATTCACCGTTTAAACCGCATCGAGGGTCAGATACGGGGAATCAGGGGCATGGTGGAAAAAGAAGCATACTGTACGGACATTCTTGTTCAGGTAGCGGCTGTAAACGCAGCCTTAAACAGCTTTAACAAAGAGCTGCTTTCTAACCACATCAAGACCTGTGTTACAAGGGACATTCGGGAGGGAAAGGATGAGACCGTGGATGAGCTGCTTCGCACATTGCAAAAATTGATGAAATAAAGAGGCAAAATAATGGGAAATATTATTATTATAGCAATTTTAATGATTTTTATAGTATTTGCATTGAGAGGAAGTTACTTGCATTTTAAAGGAGAGAGCGGCTGCTGTCAGGGTGGAAGCAGTCCCAAACCCGTGAAAAAGAAGCTGCGCGGGCCAATCATAGCCAAAAAGGTGATTGTGATTGAAGGAATGCATTGCAATAGCTGTAAAAACCGTGTGAAAGATCAATTGAATCAGATCGACGGCGCCTTGGCAAAGGTGAACCTGAAAAAGAAGATAGCTGTAGTTTCCATGGAAAGGATGATTCCGGATATGTTATTAATGCATGAGATAGAAAAACTGGGTTTTCAAGTAATAGAAATAGAGTTGAAGGAGGCATAAAATGGATCAATATACAGTAACGGGAATGAGCTGTGCGGCCTGCAGCGCCCGGGTGGAAAAGGCGGTTTCCAAAGTTGCGGGAGTCACCTCCTGTTCCGTCAGTTTGCTTACGAACTCCATGGGCGTGGAAGGAACGGCTACACCGTCGGAAATCGTAAAGGCGGTGGAAGAGGCAGGCTATCAGGCTGCTAAAAAAGGAGCGGATCAAAGACAGGGTGCTGCCATGGAAGGCAGTCTGGAGGACGAGGCATTAAAGGACAGAGAAACTCCGGTTCTGAAAAAGCGCCTTTTTGCTTCCTTAGGATTCCTGCTTGTGCTTATGTATATCTCCATGGGGCATATGATGTGGAACTGGCCCCTTCCGGCATACTTTGCAGATAACCATGTGGCGATGGGACTTGTGCAGCTCTTGCTGACTGTGGTTATTATGGTAATTAATCAGAAGTTTTTTATAAGCGGTTTTAAAAGCCTCTGGCATAAGGCTCCCAATATGGATACTCTTGTAGCATTAGGTGCAGGAGCGGCATTTGTATACAGCACCTATGCGTTGTTTGCCATGACGGATGCACAGGCAAGGGGAGATATGGAAGGAATCATGGCTTATATGCACGAATTTTACTTTGAATCGGCAGCCATGATATTAACCCTGATTACGGTAGGAAAAATGCTGGAAGCTATATCAAAGGGAAGAACTACCGATGCCTTGAAAAGCCTGATGAAGCTGGCTCCCAAAACGGCTACTGTAATGAGAGACGGCATGGAAACGCAGGTGCCTGTGGAGCAGGTAAAGAAAGGAGATGTCTTCGTAGTGCGTCCGGGAGAAAATATTCCTGTGGATGGCATTGTATTAGAAGGAAACAGTGCGGTAAATGAATCCGCATTGACCGGTGAAAGCATTCCGGTAGATAAAGGAGAGGGAGACTATGTATCGGCAGCTACCGTAAACCAGTCCGGATTTATGAAATGCCGGGCAGACAGAGTAGGGGAGGATACCACACTGTCCCAGATTATCCGGATGGTAAGCGATGCGGCAGCTACAAAGGCGCCTATCGCAAAGGTTGCTGACAAGGTTTCCGGCATTTTCGTTCCGGCAGTCATTGCCGTTTCGGCAGTGACGATCTTCATCTGGCTGTTGGCAGGAGAAAGCATTGGATTTGCGCTGGCAAGAGGGATTTCAGTACTGGTCATCAGTTGTCCCTGTGCCCTGGGTCTGGCGACGCCGGTTGCCATTATGGTAGGAAACGGAATCGGGGCCAGAAACGGAATCATGTTTAAAACAGCCGCATCCCTGGAGGAAACAGGAAAGATGCAGATTGTGGCACTGGATAAGACCGGAACTATTACAAAAGGAGAGCCAAAGGTTACTGATGTGATACCTGCAAAGGGGATTTCAGAGGAAGAATTGCTTTTCGTGGCATATGCATTGGAAAGAAAAAGCGAACATCCACTGGCAGGGGCAGTTTTGGAATATGCCCTTTTAAAGCAGACGGAGGCGGCAGAAGTTACCGACTTTGC
>CAMWWJ010000236.1 GCA_947177925.1 uncultured Lachnospiraceae bacterium | reverse complement strand
CTGCGTCATTGCCTGCCAGGTTGGCCTCCAGGAAGTCCATGATCGCATCCGGATCCTTGTCCATGCCTTCCAGCGCATTTTTCATCGTCATGACTATGTTTGCCTGTCCAACGAGCCATTCGTCAATAATGTCGCCGGTGCTTTCCGCCTCTGCAGCGAGCAGACTGTATTCACTTGTTTTTAACGCATCATTCAGCACGATGCTGTTAATCACGGCGGTCACGATAATAATCAGGATGGTGCTTATTGCCGCATAAAGAATAATGCTCCCTTTAATGCTTCCCCAAAAAGACTGTTTTTCCCTTTTCACTTTTGTAAGTATCCTCCCATTCTTCCGATGTCAATATTTAAAAAAATGGACTATATTTCTGCCTTGTACATGCTGTATCATTAAGTAACGCAGATTGGTGTTCGAGTATCCATTTCTAACGAATGCCGCCTGTCTATACCACATTTCGTATAATATGCGGCTTTATCATTATACATTCTTTTCTCAGCCTCTGCAATTAGTCTTTCTACGCCGTTAAAACTATTGCTATCCCATATGCTTCCGACTGCCATGTGAACGGATTTTTCCTGCAAGTCTTTCTTTAGCTGTTCAACGCCCTGCCACAATGCGACTTCTCCGATATCTGCACAGACTGCTAACAGTTCATCGCCGCCGATACGAAACAAACCGTATTCCCCAAAGCTCTTTTTCAGACATTCGCAGGCATCTGTGAGCAGCTTGTCACCTGCGTCATGGCCTTTCTGGTCGTTCGTCTGTTTTAGTCCTGTCACGTCACAATAAACAATTCCCAGACTCTGCTCATCCTGCAGTTCGCCAATGTATTTGCTCATGGCGTGACGGTTTCCGATTTTGGTGAGCTGGTCGCAATAACTCATTTCTTTTAATTCACGGACAAGGTTTCTTCGTTTCAGGGAAGAAATGATGAAATGCGCCATAATCTGGAGCATGTCGTAAGCATAGTCCAGTGATTTCTTGGGCGGATTGTCGATTCCGTAAAAACCAATCACTTCGCCCTCATTGTATAGGGGCACTACTACCAGCGAGCGGATATTTTGCCGTTTTAAAACTTTATACTGCAGCGGGTCACTCTCCCGAATATCCTCTAACTCTTTTATCACGATATGTCTGCCGATTTGGAAATTCCGATACCAGTTAGCACATACTTCCGGCGGAACATTCTGCAAGTTGTCTTTTTCCGGAGTAACACCGATTGCCACCCACTCGTATGTGTTGTCATCACAACCCGCCTCATTCCGCTCAAAGATATAGGTTCTCTCGCCTCTCAAAGCCTTGCCCATATACTCCAGCAGAACGTTCAGTGTCTGTGAGGGTGTTTCCTGCTGCAAGGCAATGCGAAGTCCGTTATTGACCATTGCTTCTAAGTTTATCATACTGTCCCGCTGTTCCTGACTGCCGGCATCAACGGCGATTTCCATGCGGTATTTCTTTCCGTTTTCTTCTATTATGGTATCTTTCAGCATTACCTGCCGTTTCAGAATGGGATTGAAATACCACCATTCTTTGAAGTATCCCTCTCTTAGTTCATGGTTGTTACAAATTGAGCAGGGACCGGAACAGTTCTGCAGAACCGCATAACATTTTTTTTCGGAAATTTCTGCAAGGGAGTGAAAGCCGTATGTACGAAGCGCTTTTTGGTTCATGTAAACCAACTCATGGCTATCCATGTCTGAAACATAGACAAGTTCGTCCATCGTATCAAAGAACTCCCATATTTTACTCATACTTAGTCCTCCTGCCGCAAACGATAAAATAACAAAACATTATATTTATATCATATTTTTTCGGCTTTTTTCGACGTTTAGCGCGAATGGTAAATATATGGTGTGAATTGCAAATTGCAGTACATTTACATTTGGCAGATAAAATGTTAGCATTATAATAAGACAAGAAAACCGGAAGGAGAGACCTATGCTGGTACAAATTTTAACTTTTACACATAATTTAACTACTATGCTGTTCGGTATCTATATTTCCGCGTTCTTTTTAGGAGTAAAGCAGAACAAGAAAAATATTCTTATGCTGTTTTTCCTGTTCGCTGGTGAAGGAATTTTATATATTATCAATTCTTTATTGTGGGGTACGGCTGTTGCTGACCGGCTCTATACCATTATTGTGCACCTGCCGTTGATTTTATTTTTAATCCTGTATTATAGATATTCTTTTATTTCGTCCTGTATTTCCGTATTTTCTGCCTATCTTTGCTGTCAGTTAAGCAACTGGATCGGCTTATTGGCATTAACGCTTACGGGCGAAGAGTGGTGTTACTATGCTTTACGCATCCTGACCACATTTATTACTTTCTTTCTGCTTTGCAGATTTGTATGCCACACCACGGAAACCATTTTTACAAGGGATACATGGGAACTTTATATTATAGGTTTTCTGCCCACGGTATATTATATTTTCGATTATTCCTTCACCAAACTTACCAACCTGCTTTATTCCAACAACAAAACAGTAGTTGAATTTATGGGGTTCAGCTTTTGCATCTCCTACTTTGCCTTTCTGTTCATATACTTTCGGGAATATGAAAAGAAACAGGAAAGCAAACAGTACAATGATTTGATGAAAATGCAGTTTCTTTCCATCGAAAAGGAGATTGAACAGGTAAAGCGCAGCAAACAAAAGCTTTCCATATTAAGGCATGATATGCGTCATCACTTAAATATCGTTCTGACACAGCTTCAAAACAACAACGTAAAGAAGGCAATCGATTATGTTGCGGAAATCGCCAATAGCTATGATGATACCATGATTACAGCTTACTGCAAAAACGAAATGGTCAATTCTGTAATTTCTATTTATCATACACGTTTTGAAGACAAACAAATTACGCTAAATTACGATGTTACCGTAAGGGAAACGCTCCCATGCCCGGATACTGCGATTTGCACCATTTTATCGAATGCTTTAGAAAATTCTATGCATGCATTGGAGGAAATGACTACGGAAAAAAGATGGGTAAACCTCACGATTTCCGAAAAGGAAAAACACCTTCTGCTCCAAATTGAAAATCCAATTGTGCGGGTTCCGAGATTTGTAAACGGCATTCCAACCTCCGGCAAAAAAGGACATGGCATTGGTGTTAAAAGTATCGTATATTACGTAGAACAATTAGGCGGGCAATATCATTTTCTCCTTACTGACCGCTCCTTCATTTTAAGAATTATTATCTAGAGGTGACGTGATGAAAATAGCGATTTGTGATGATGAAATATACTTTATAGATGCAATCTGCCCTCTTTTGGAACAATGGGCAAAAGAACGCGGAATTAAACTTACACTATATCGGTTCACGAATGGGGATGACCTGGTTGAAGCACATCAGCGAGAATGTATGGATTTGATCATTTTGGATGTTATTATGCCATTATTGAGCGGTATAGATACTGCCAGAGAGCTTCGGAATACGAATCAGACGGTTCCGATTATTTTCCTTACCTCATCCAAGGAATTTGCTGTTGATTCCTATGAGGTAAAAGCTCTAAATTATCTCATAAAACCTGTTGACGAGGAAAAATTATTTCTTACTTTGGATGATTTCCTGAAAACCCTTAACCTGCCTAAAAACTTCTTTGTTGCAAAAACCGCCGACGGCTTTTGCAAGATTGCAATTGCCGATGTGGATTATCTGGAGGCGCAGAACAAGCAGGTTCTTGTCCATTTAACAAACGGCAGGACAATCGAAATCCGTGAACTGTTCTCAAAATGTACGGAAGTTTTTTCACCGAAAAATGGATTCTGCTGCTGTCACCGCAGCTATATTGTGAATCTAAACAATGTGGAGCAATTTTCAAAGACCGAAGTTGTCACGATTCACAATGCAGTGATACCGATATCCCGAAGCAATTATGTAGCTTTTAAGGAAACCTATTTTAACCATATGTTTGCGTAATAAGTTTACCAATCTCCATATGTTTTGTGTTATAATATTCTGTATCGTTTCATAATCGGAAGAAAACGAACAGAATGGAGACAAATTGTGAAAAAAGGATTTTTATGTGCGGTCGCAGTATTTATTATGGTTTTATGTAGTGCATGCTCCGGTCAGGCAGTTGCACGTGCCCAAATCACATTTGAAACGAGAGAAGATACAGATTTTGCAGAAGACGGAAAACTTCTGTATACGAGTCTCTGTGTCTATCCCGTTGTGGAAATGAAAGGAAATGAAAGCGCTGCAGAGAAAATCAATGCTGCTATCCGGGCAGAAGTAGATACTTTTTTAGCTGATACCTCAGTACGTGACGGTGTCAGAGAAGATTACTGCGTTTATCTGTCAAATGAAGCTCTCAGTTCCGAATATGGCTTTTCCGGTTATTATCATGATTTTGATATGATTGTCACTCGTAATGACAGTAATGTTGTTTCTTTTTATATCACCATTTCATCTTATATGGGCGGAGCGCACGACGGCTATCACGGCATCGGGCTTAATTTTAATGCCAAAACCGGTGAAAGAATCGCTTTTTCGGAGCTTGGCGAAAATGCGGAAACTTTTCATGCAGGCACACTTGCGTACCTGAAGAAACTCGCAGCCACGAATACTTATCGGAGTATCATGTGGGAGGAGGTCTCCGATTTGGAACAAATACTTTATCAGGATGAAAGATGGTATTTTTCCACATCCGGACTGGTCTTTTTCAGTAACCCCTATGAACTTGGCGCATTTTATGCAGGAAATATAGAATTTACAGTTCCCTATGCTGATTTGCAAGAAATGGGCTTTCAACAAGAATATTCCTATCAGGAAAATCTGACGATAAAACTGCAAACGGAAGAAGTTTGTTCTTTTGATTTAAACGGTAACGGACAGGAAGAAGAAATTCAGTTTTATATAGATAAGCCGGGAAGCGCCAATACCAATCTCCACTTTATCATTGATGGTACGGACTATGCCTCAGAACATGCAGAACTATCCGGACAATTTTCGGATGATGATTATATCTTCTGCTGGACAGAATGTTTTTTATATGACATGGATACTGCAGACGATATGACAGAAATTGCCTTTCAGATGAATTACACAAAGGGGGAAGGAGATAGTCTTACTCTCTATACGTTCCTCTATCGTTATGAAAAAGAAGGCTCCCTTACCTATCTTGGCAAAATGGAAGGCACTGTCACCAATCCTGACTGTGATATTCAGCTTTATTAAAAATAATAAACTATAAAAGGGGAATATATATGAGCGAGAGACC
>CAMWWJ010000235.1 GCA_947177925.1 uncultured Lachnospiraceae bacterium | reverse complement strand
AGTACATGCTGGAAATATGAAAGAGAGAGATTGCCATCGGCTGAAAGCAATCTTCATAAGAACAGGATGGAAGTGCATCTGTGAGCTGATTTTGTGAACGGACAGAACGGAACATCCTCTGTACCAAGTAGCAGGATACGTTTTCCGCGTTAAGGACTTAAGGGAAGGAGCAATCCTTTATTAGAGTGGAACCGCGGAAATTTTCGTCTCTTTTTAGAGGCGATTTTTTTTTGTTTCGTTGAATCGTTAGGAGGCGATTTTATGGGAATGATAAAAAGGATAAGAGAAGAAATTGCCATTATCAAAGAGCGTGACCCTGCCATTCATTCCTCCATGGAAGTATTTTTATATCCAAGCTTTAAAGTAATGCTTCATTACAGGCTGGCACATAAGCTATATGTAAATAAACATTATTTTCTGGCGCGATGGATTTCCCAGCGGGGAGTCAGGAAAACCGGAATTGAAATCCATCCGGGAGCGAAAATAGGAAAAGGATTTTTTATTGACCATGGAAACGGCGTGATTATAGGAGAAACGGCGGTTGTGGGAGATAATGTAACACTGTTTCAGGGTGTGACATTAGGCGGAACCGGCAAAGAACAGGGAAAGCGCCATCCCACTATTGGGAATAATGTCATGATCAGCGCCGGGGCAAAGGTGCTTGGTTCCTTTCGGGTAGGAGATAATTCCAAAATCGGTGCAGGCAGCGTGGTGCTCCAGGAAGTGCCGGCAAATTCTACAGTAGTAGGCGTACCGGGAAGGGTAGTCAAGCGCAACAATCAGGCGCTGCCAAGAGAAGATCTGGATCAGTTCCTTCCGGACCCGGTAAAGGAAGATATTTCAGCCCTTCAGTATGCCAATACATGTCTTACCAACCGGCTCATTGAATTGGAAGGGGAGTTAAAAGAGCTGCGAAGGATGCAGAAAAAATCCGAAGAAGTATAAGGAAATCATAAAAGAAAAAGGATGGAGGAAACCAAATGAAAATCTACAATACACTTTCCAAACGCAAGGAAGAATTTGTACCAATAGAAGAAGGAAAGGTGCGGATGTACGTATGCGGGCCTACCGTATACAACCTGATTCATATCGGCAACGCAAGACCCATGATCGTATTTGATACGGTACGCCGTTATATGGAGCATAAAGGCTATGAAGTAAATTACGTGTCGAATTTTACGGACGTGGATGATAAAATCATAAAGGCAGCCATAGAAGAAGGAGTGGATGCTTCCGTGATTTCAAAGCGCTATATTGAAGAATGTAAAAAGGACATGGAGGCATTAAATGTAAAGCCTGCCACCACCCATCCTCTTGCTACGGAGGAAATCCCGGGCATGCTTGATATGATAAGCACGTTGATAGAAAAAGGGCATGCCTATGTGGCTGAGGATGGCACAGTGTATTTCCGTACAAGAAGCTTTAAAGAATATGGAAAGCTGTCCCATAAAAATCTGGATGACTTACAGGGAGGAAACCGCTCCCTGTTAGTATCCGGAGCAGATCAGAAAGAAGACCCGTTGGATTTTGTGTTATGGAAGCCCAAAAAGGAAGGAGAACCATACTGGGAATCCGCCTGGTGCGACGGACGTCCGGGGTGGCATATTGAATGCTCCGTTATGAGCAAGAAATATTTAGGGGATGAAATCGACATTCATGCAGGAGGAGAGGATCTGGTATTTCCCCATCATGAAAATGAAATTGCCCAGTCAGAGGCGGCTAACGGAAAGACCTTTGCAAGATACTGGATGCACAATGCATTTTTAAATATTGATAATAAGAAAATGAGCAAATCCCTTGGAAACTTTTTTACGGTCCGGGATATTTCTGAAAAATATGATTTACAGGTGCTCCGTTTCTTTATGCTGTCTGCCCATTACAGGAGCCAGCTGAACTTTAGCGCCGATTTAATGGAAGCTGCCAAAAACGGTCTGGACAGAATCATCACCAGTGTGGAAAATGTAAAGTATTTGCTGGACAATGCTTCTAAAGTGGAGCTGACCGGAGAAGAAAAAGCATTGCTTGAGGAAGCAAAGGCTTTGGAGAAGAAATTTGACGAAGCCATGGATGATGATTTTAATACAGCACACGCCATTTCCGCCATATTTGAGCTTGTAAAGCTTGCCAATACAAAGGCTGTGCCGGAAAGCTCAAAGGAATTCTTACAGGGACTGCTTGATGAAATCCGCCTGCTTTCCAATATCTGCGGACTGATCGTGGACAAAAAGGAAGAAATGCTGGATGGGGATATTGAAGCCCTGATTGAAGAAAGACAGGCGGCAAGAAAAGATAAGAATTTCCAAAGAGCCGATGAAATCAGGAACTTACTATTGGAAAAGGGCATTGTATTAGAAGATACCAGAGAAGGAGTAAAATGGAAGAGAGCTTAACTATTTTAGAACAGATCAAGAAAAGCTTCGGGTGTAAAGAGGTGGATGTGAAAACCTATTCCCCTCTTGCACTTGCCTTTTTAGGTGACTGCGTATATGATTTGATTATCCGTACCATTGTAGTGGAGCAGGGAAACCGTTCGGCAAGTGACTTACATAAAAGGACAAGCAGCTATGTAAAGGCTTCCACACAGGCATATATGATAGAAGCCCTGCAGGAGCTTCTGGAAGAGGAAGAAAAGGCGGTTTATAGAAGGGGTAGAAATGCCAAGTCCTATACTACGGCAAAAAATGCTTCCGTAGCCGATTACAGAAAGGCAACAGGCTTTGAAGCGCTGATTGGCTATTTATATTTGCAAAACCGGATGAAGCGGATTTTGGAGCTGGTAAAGGCGGCCCTGGAGCTATGGAAGGAAAAAGAAAAATAAAAACAGATTAGGAGCGGTTATGGGATATACGGAATTTACAATTGAAGGAAGAAATGCGGTCATTGAAGCATACCGGGCAGGAAAGCCCATAGATAAGATTTTTATTCTGGACGGCTGTCAGGACGGTCCTATGATGACCATAAAAAGAGAAGCCAAAAAGCATGGAAGCCTTATCAAGTTCGTGGATAAGGAAAGACTGGATCAGATGTCGGAAACAAAAAGACATCAGGGAGTAATTGCATATGCGGCTGCTTATGAGTACGCACAGGTAGAGGAGCTTTTGGAGGTGGCAAGAGAAAAAGGAGAACCGCCCTTTTTGTTTTTGCTGGATAATATAGAGGATCCGCACAATCTTGGAGCCATTATCCGTACGGCGAATCTGGCAGGCGCCCATGGAGTGATCATTCCCAAAAACAGGGCAGTGGGGCTGACTGCCACGGTAGCAAGAACATCTGCAGGGGCGCTGAACTATACAAAGGTGGCCAAGGTTACCAATCTGGGCAAGACCATAGAGGAGCTGAAGAAAGAGGGAATGTGGTTTGTCTGCGGGGATATGGACGGCACGAGCATGTATGATCTGGATTTAAAAGGAGCCATCGGGCTGGTGATAGGAAGCGAAGGAACTGGTGTCAGCCGTCTGGTAAAGGAAAAATGTGACTTTGTGGCATCCATTCCCATGAAGGGAGATATCGATTCCTTAAATGCCTCTGTGGCAGCAGGGGTGCTCGCATATGAAATCGTGCGCCAGAGAATGAATTAAAATGATGAGAAAGTAAAACAGTAGATTTATGGAAAAAAGAAATGATTTTAAGGTTAGATATTGCTAACCTTTGCGGGAGGAATATGGAAAGGGATTTCGACAAAATATCGGATGAAGAATTGATTTTGCGCCTTCGGGAAGGAGAAGCCGCCATTACGGATTATATTATGGAAAAATATAAAAATCTGGTACGCAGCAAGGCAAAGTCCATGTACATTCTGGGAGCTGATAATGAAGACTTGATCCAGGAAGGAATGATAGGTCTGTTTAAGGCAATCCGGGATTTTGACAGCGGCAGGGATGCCAGCTTTTATACCTTTGCGGATTTGTGTATTTCCAGACAGATTTATACGGCGGTGAAGGCATCTGGAAGACAAAAGCATATGCCTTTAAATACTTACATATCTTTATATAGTAATATAACGGAATCGGAGGGGGGCAAGAACGGAAACGAAATGTCACTGGTAAATGCCCTGTCCTCCAAGGATGAACAAAATCCGGAGGAGCTTTTGATAGACCGGGAAAATGTGGAAGACATTGAACGTGCAATTGAAACGGAACTGAGCGCTTTTGAAAAGCAGGTGCTGGATCTGTATATAACCGGAATGAGCTATTCCCAGATTGCCAAAGTGCTTGGAAAGGATGATAAGTCTACGGATAATGCCCTTCAGAGGGTGAAAGGAAAGCTTCGGAAGGTTTTGAGAAAAGATTGTTGATTTTCTAGCAAAATTGGAAAAAACATGATATAATATGTAAGAATGTGCGAAAGGAAAAAAAGAAAAAATAAAAATAAAAAAGGAGAATTCAAATGGACAATCATTTAGAAGTCAAGTTGAAAATTTATAAGGAATTAAAAGTAGGATTCCAAACAGTGGAAGAGCAGATCAAGGAAGTACAGTTTACAAAGGAAGAGCTGGAAGTAAAAAGCGAGCTGTACGAAAAATGTCTGGAAGAGCATCTTTTAGAAGAAGGTGCAGATATGGTAAAGGTTCATCTGGAGGAAAATAAAGCGGCCTCTGAAGAATGCGAAAAGAAATTAAAGGAGCTGCTTTCCCAAAGAGATGCGTATCGTATTGAAATCGAGGCATATGAACAATTTATGAGGGATGTATAAAACAGTACATAATCTTTTTGAAAAACTGCACATACTACTATTAGCAAACCCTGCTTATGTGGTCATGAAAAGAACAGGGAAAAGGAGAAGAGTATGAGCGGAGCAATCAATAAAAAAGAAGCGGAAAACCTGCAGGAAAAGAAATCCAATGAGATGTTTAACAGCATAACCAATAAGGTAAAGGTGGAAAACCAAAATCAGACCCATAATGTAAGAAAAGAAGGAATTTCACCGATTAACCAAAAACGTTAAAAAGGGAATTGACAAAGTAATTTGTCCTGTGCTACAATATCTTTCGGTGAGCAGTTCACTAAGCTGGCGTGGCACAGTCGGTAGCGCGCAACATTGGTAGTGTTGAGGTCACGGGTTCGATTCCCGTCGCTAGCTTGTAAAAAAGTCTTGATTTTTCAAGGCTTTTTTGTTTTATAAATCAAAAGGGAATCATGGGTTAGGACATTATCATAAGTCTACTATCCGTTATAGAAATATGACTGGTAGCGGGCTTATTTTAGTGGCATAATTTAATCTATAAGCACAATTTTAAAA
>CAMWWJ010000234.1 GCA_947177925.1 uncultured Lachnospiraceae bacterium | reverse complement strand
ACATTTACTGTTATTTCTCTACTCTATTGCCGTCCATGGCAATTTTACCCTGGGTTGTGGGCAGGCTGTTAAGTAAAACTGCCAGCAAAATCAATGCAGCCAATCCGCCCTCATCCCTCTTTTGCTGTTTTGTTTCAGCCGCCGGGCTTTGAGAAAAATTGGGTATTGGGAGGTAAGGGGGTTAACAGGGTTTTTCGATACACAGTAGGGGATGGCAGAGTATATGGCAGTCTTCTGGGCCTTGGCAAAGTCGCCGGTCCTTACATACCGTATTTTGGTGTGTTAGTACCGTTGCGTTTTTGCAGAGCGAAAGCGTGCCCGGAAGACTGCCATATACTCTGCCATCCCCTACGTCCTCTTATTTAGAAAATAACTATTTTCATATATCTTAAATTGTGATAGTATGGAAAAGAAGATAAATGAGAGTATAAAAAGGGCGGTATGATGGCAGGCTATGAAGCATTTCCATATAAAAAATCAAAAGGAGGAATTTTTAAATGGGTTATTTAGGTGAAGAAATCAAAAAACTGGGATTTGGTCTTATGCGTCTGCCCCAAAAGGACGGGGTTATTGATGTGGAACAGACAAAAGAAATGGTTGATTTGTTTATGGAGGCAGGATTTACCTATTTTGATACTGCCTGGGCTTATGCAGGAAGTGAGGATGCCATCAGGCAGGCGCTTGTGGAGCGCTATCCAAGAGAGAAATTCCAGCTTGCAACCAAAAATGCCGCATGGATCAATTGTAAGACCAAAGAAGAGGCATATGCCCAGTTTGATGTATCCTTAAAACAGACAGGAGCGGGGTATTTCGACTTCTATTTATTACATAATCTGGGAGAAGCAAGATCCCATTATTTTGATGATTTTGATATGTGGAACTGGGTACAGGAAAAAAAGAAGGCAGGGCTTATTAAGCATGTAGGTTTTTCCTTCCATTCCACACCGGAGGAACTGGAAGAAATTCTAGCATCCCATCCGGAGATGGAATTTGTGCAGCTGCAGATTAACTATGCGGATTGGGAAAACCCTTCGGTACAGTCAAGGCGCTGTTATGAAGTGGCAAGAAAGCACGGCAAGCCGGTAATCATTATGGAGCCTGTAAAGGGCGGCATGCTTGCTACTCCCCCGGAATCCGTAGTAAAGATTTTCAAAGAGGCAGAGCCGGAATCTTCTGTGGCTTCCTGGGCAGTGCGTTTTGCCGCAAATCTGGAAGGAGTCATTACAGTGCTTTCCGGAATGAGCAATGTGGAGCAGATGAAGGATAACCTGTCTTATATGAAGTCCTTTACGGGACTTACTGACAGTCAGAATGAAACAGTAAGAAAAGCACAGGAAGAACTAAGCCGGATTCCACTGATTCCATGTACGACCTGCAATTATTGTGCAAAAGTGTGCCCGAAGAATATTGGTATTTCCGGTTCCTTTACGGCTATGAACTACCTGACTCTTTATGGGGATATAGAGGCTGCCAAAGGACAGGAAAACTGGCTGGTAGGAGGCCATGGCAGGGCCCAGGCCAGCGAATGTATCCAGTGTGGCAAATGCGAAGAAGCATGTCCTCAGCATATCGGGATTAGAGAGAATTTGAAAACCGTGTGCAGGGAATTTGGCATGGTGGATTGTTCATAATAGCGAGGAAGCTGAAGAGAGCCCTGACGAAGGGCTCTTTTCAAATGGTAGTAATCATCAATATTATTTTCTATTGTAATTTTTTGTGAACTGTGCTGAAAAATGTCCGGTACAAGCAATAAACAAAGAAAACGAATTGTTTATTTAATAGCAGTTTACCGCTGTTATGCCATTATAGGAGTGGCGATTACTTATTTGTCATTTCATAACTCATATCTAATAGATTATATATTTCATCATCTTTTAGAGTTCCATCTAATAATATAGTAATCCAATGCGTCTTATTCATGTGGTAAGCTGGTGCAAAGCCTTTCTGTCCAACTAATGAGGCAATTATTTCTGGCTGACCCTTTATAACCAAAATATCTATTGGTTCATCGCTGTCTAAACCTACTTTCCGTCTGGGAATATCCATTATGATGCCGTACCATTTTGAATTTTTTTTATGCCGGAATACTTCATAGGTTGGATATTTTTCCCATAAGTGTTCGGATTTTGTTCCATATGTTTCATACGCATAATTTAAGACATCATTTCTGCTTACCATTTCATAACACTCCTCATTCTGATTTGAAATTATCGTTAATTATAACACTGAAATTTTCTGATATTGGAAAAGGAAATGGAATCTCACTCCATTCAATTCGTTGTTTCACGCCGTATCAGTATTGGCGTCATCACCTCACAAATATCCAAAAACCCCTGAATACGTCCATAGGCAGGAATATTTGAAGCAATATCTCCATTCATATGAATGAAGATATCACAGTCATTTTTATACAAAAGGCTTGTAGCCTGAACTGCTTCCATATAATTATCGGAATTCGCACTCATGTATACTGATCCTCCCTTTCGATTGTAACAATGGGAATATTGTAGGTCAAGGACGGAATTCAGATTGTGCTGCCGGATGTAGTAGCAGAGAAACTGAAGGGCAGACAGGGTGAGCTGATTATGGGAATCAGAGGAGAAGATATTAAGCTGGATGGCCAGAATCTGGATCTGTATGCATCGGAAAAACAGCAGGCAGTCATAGAAAATACAGAGGTTATGGGAAATGAAAATAATCTTTATTTTACCTTTGGAGGAAGCCAGACGGTTGCAAGAGTTTCCAAGTATGAAATAAGCCAGATAGGAGTATGGATATGATACAGACATTGCATTTAAAAGCGCCGGACAACTGGATTAATGACCCCAATGGATTTATCTATTATAAAGGAAATTACCATTTGTTTTATCAATATTTTCCATATTAGCCAAAATGGGGGACCATGCACTGGGGTCATGCGGTAAGCAAGGACCTGGTAAACTGGGAGCATAAGGGAATCGCACTTTTTCCAACAAAGTATGAGGATCAGAACGGGTGCTTTTCCGGAAGCGCCGTAGAAAAGGATGGGAAAATGCATCTTTTTTATACAGGAGTTCATTATATGGAGACAGACCCGGAAAATATCCACCTGTGCAGCAATGAGCAGTTTGAAGCCTCACAGCTTACGATCTCTTCGGAGGATGGATTCCGATTTGATAATTTCCAGGGAAAACAGGTGATAATTCCGGCTATAACAGATAAAAAGAAAGGTGACAGGACCCATACGAGAGATCCTAAGGTCTGGCGCGGGAAGGATGCCTGGTATATGGTAATCGGGAGCGCCACAAAGGAGGAAGGCGGAAAGCTCCTGTTTTACAGAAGCCAGGACCTGTCTCAGTGGACATACGTGAATCAGGTATCAAAGGATAATAAGCTTGGATGGATGTGGGAATGTCCCGATTATTTTGAAACGAAAAACGGAAAGGTACTGGTCTTTTCTCCAATGGGACTTATGAAAGACGGTAAGCTTCATGAAAATCAGGCGGTATGCTGCCTTGTGGAATTTGATGAGGAAACATGTGCCATGAAAATTCCCGATACCTATCAGTTTCTGGATTATGGTCTGGATCTTTATGCGCCACAGAGCACAGTAGATGAAACGGGACAAAGGATAATTACCGCATGGTTTCGTATGCCGGAAGCAGTGGATGATAAATGGAACGGAATGTTCTGTATGCCAAGAATAGTAGAGGTAAAAAATGGGCATATTTATTTCCAGCTGCACCCGAATTTGAAAAAAGCCTACCAGAAAAAAATAGAATCTCCCAAAGAGGCAGATGAGGCAGGATATTGCATTCACCTTGATTTGGAAGAAGGAAAATCTATCTTGGTGGGAGGCTACAGGATTTCAAGAAAACAGGGAAAAATATATACGGACAGGCGAAAAGTATTTGTTAAATCAGAGGAATACCGGATGGAATTTGAAACTCCAGAGGTAAAAGAAGGCTTTCAGCTTGACATTTATGTAGACAGGAATATGATTGAAGTATATGTCAATGATGGTGAATATGTAATCAGCAATGTTGTATATGGATTGGGTAAGGAAATAGAAACGGATTCTGAAACGGAATATTCCTTATTTACCATTGATGAGTCGGAATAACGGACGGAAAGGAGTATAAGGTGAAAGCATTTGATGTAGTAGCGCTGGGAGAATTATTGATAGATTTTACGGAAAATGGTATCAGTCAGCAGGGCAATCCCATATTGGAGGCAAACCCGGGAGGAGCGCCATGTAATGTCCTGGCAATGCTGAACCGCCTGGGAAAGAAAACTGCTTTTATCGGCAAGGTTGGTGAGGATTCTTTTGGTCAGCAGCTTAGAAAAGCAGTAGAGGAAAGCGGAACGGATGTGACCAATCTGCTCATGGATAAGGAAATACCCACCACTCTTGCCTTTGTACACAAGCTGCCGAATGGTGACAGGGATTTTAGTTTCTACAGAAATCCGGGAGCAGATATGATGTTGAAAAAGGAAGAAGTTTCGGACGATATCATAAAAGCCGGGAAAATCTTTCATTTCGGAACCTTGTCTTCTACCCATGAAGGAGTCCGTCAGGCCACAAGGTATGCTTTAGAGATTGCAAAAGAGAATGGTCTGCTCATATCCTTTGATCCAAATCTCAGAGATCCTCTCTGGGATTCCCTGGAACATGCAAAAGAAGAAATCCGATATGGTCTTTCTAAGTGTAATATCCTAAAGATTTCGGATAATGAGCTGGAATTCATGACGGGTACTAAGGACTATGGGAAAGGCATCGAAATGCTTCGTGGACAATACCCCATTCCATTGATTTTCCTCACCCTTGGAAAAGAAGGAAGCAGGGCATATTATGGGGATATTGTAGTAGAAGAAAAGCCTTTCCTCCAGGAGAATACCATAGAGACAACAGGTGCGGGAGATACCTTTACAGGCTGCGCACTGGGGTATATTCTGGAGCATGGGCTGGATGGATTGACGCAGGATAACTTGAGGGAACTGCTTGTGTTTGCAAATGCGGGAGCATCCATGATTACTACGAGAAAAGGGGCGTTAAAGGTAATGCCGGAGAGGGAGGAGATTGAGGGGTTTATTAGAAGTAGGCGGTGAATGCTCGGACGCAAAAGAGGGATGTGGGCGGATTCCATGCGGTGTTTTTGAGCGGGATTTTCCTAAACAGTCTGATTTAAGGTGTTGGTACCGTTCGGGTCGGCATATAGCGCCGTCCATGGCGCAATATGCCTAAAATGTGTGCCGGGC
>CAMWWJ010000233.1 GCA_947177925.1 uncultured Lachnospiraceae bacterium | reverse complement strand
ATGTAGTGAAAAATAAATTATAAAAAATGTAATATTTTTCTTAAAAAAAACGGATTTACATAACTCTCAAAGAATACCCCGATTATGACAACTCCGGAAAGGAAAATATAGGTAAAAATTCCCTTTGCAAAAAACTGCTTTTTTCCTATTCCTGTACTGCGAAACATTTTTCCCGGAAAGTATATGACAGCACACAAATCATGGAGCAGATTTACAAGAACAAGAAATGCAGGTATGTACAGAATTTCCTGCGGAAGCAATGCTGCAAAAAAAATCAATATTCCCCTCCCTCCATATCGGATGGTTACTACCGACATTAGGATTCCCAGGCTCATGCCAAACCATGCTACATATAAATATAAAATCACGATTCCAAACAAGGTAGTAGCTGCCACCAGCAAAAACAATAAAATTCCCATTCTGTTTTGCAGAAGATATACCATATACTGTTCATTATGAAAGGATGTGTAGGATAGCCTGTTTAATAATTCTTCTCCAAAAAACAGAGAGTCTTCCAGAAAATAATCTGTTTTCACATTTACAAGCAGAACTCCCATTAAAAATCCAAACACAAAAAAGAAAAGCCAGTTTGCGCCTTCTCTTTTTTCAATATTTCCAATTCTTTTATAAGCCTTAAATGTTTTCATATTCTATCCCCATTTCTGTTTCTTTTCACAATATATGAGGACAGGTAGCAATTTAGAAACAAAAGCTATCTTAAAATTATATAAGCTGTAAAGGCAGCATAAGCAAGAACACAAAACATCCCTTCACTTCTTCTAACCTTCTTTTCCTCTTATCTCACATATTTGTTCTTATATGCCATAAGTGCAGAAATCGTTTTTCCATCCTCAATTTCCCCAGCATATATTTTCTCACAGAGTTCTTCAATGGTATAGGGCTTTACATGGATAAACTCATCCTCATCCAGCTTTTGCATGGAAGGCTGCAGGTTCCTTGCTACATATACCTGTATCAATTCATTGCAAAATGCAACCGTAGTTCTGATATTGATTAAAAATTCCATATTGGACTTATCCGTTTTGTATCCGGTTTCTTCTTCCAATTCCCTCATGCTGCAGTCAATAAAAGGCTCCTCTTTATCATTCAGGCCCCCTGCCGGGATTTCCAGTGTGTACCGGTCCAGCGCATTTCTGTACTGGCGCACCATTAAAATCCTCCCATCATCCATAACCGGAACTACCGCAGCCGCCCCTTTATGTCCGATAAAATCCCAATGCACAATATTTCCATTTGGAACAAGCACCGTATCCTTATAAAAATTTATAATGGACCCTTCGTATTTTAAAGTTCTATCCAATCTTTTAAATTCTTCCGGCATAAAACCTACTCCTTTACCTTCTTTACAGGCTCTTTAAAAAACTTTCAAATCTGTCAAGCCCTTTTTCAATCTGCTCCATGCTGATGGCATAAGACAACCGGATATGATTCGGGAATCCAAAATCAGCACAGGGCACTACTGCTGTATTATAATCCGCTAACAGAATTTCTGCAAGCCTTGCTGCTGAATTAATTGCCTCACCTTTATAAGTTTTTTCTACAGCTTTTGAAACATCAATAAACACATAAAAGGCTCCTTTGGGCTCTAATAGATAGACATGAGGCATTTTGCTCACTCTTTCATACATATAAACTCTTCTTTTATTAAATTCCTCCCTCATATTGTCTACCGTATCCTGAGGACCTGTCAAAGCTTCTAAAGCGGCCTTTTGCGCAATGGAATTTGGATTGCTCGTAGCATGGGACTGTACGGAACCCATAAGCTTTGCAATCTCTACAGAGGAACCTGTATAGCCGATTCTCCAGCCAGTCATAGCGTAGCTTTTGGACAATCCGCTGCATGTAATGGTTCTTTTGTAGATTTCTTCATGAAGGGATGCAATGCTCACATGTTTTTCCTCTCCATAAATCAGATATTCATACATTTCATCCGCAACCACATAAATATCATTTTTGACTACAACATCCGCAATTTTCCTTAATTCCTCTTCCTCATAAATCATACCCGTAGGATTGCTTGGAGTATTTAAAATCAATGCTTTTGTCTTTGGCGTAATGGCATCCTGAACCTGGGAAGCGGTTACTTTATATCCGTTTTCTCTTTCTCCTACAATCGTTACCGGTACTCCATCCGATAATTTTACCATTTCCGGATAGCTTAACCAATAAGGCGCCGGAATAATCACTTCATCACCCGGATTTAAAATAGCATCAAATACATTGCTTAAGGAATGCTTTCCGCCATTACTGATTACAATCTGATTGGGCGCATAATCAATTCCATTAAATTCCTTGAACTTTTTGCAGATTGCTTCTTTTAATTCGTTTGTTCCAGAAGCCGGAGTATATTTCGTAAAGCCTTCTTTTATGGCAGAAATCGCAGAATCACATACATTTTCCGGTGTATTAAAATCCGGCTCACCTGCTCCAAATCCAACCACATCGATTCCTTGTGCTCTCATTTCCTTTGCTTTTGCCGTAATCGCCAAGGTTGAAGACGGTTTTACTGCCTGCGCTTTTTTTGATAATGTTAGTGACATAATGTTCTTCCTTTCTCATTTCTGATAAATTCTTCTAACAAATAAAGCAGCTCCTGCTTTACCACTCCCCGGACTCTCCTGATGGATTGTCCTTAAGAAAATATTATGTAACACATGGATAATTGTATACAATTACATTTTCCTTGCTTATTCTACACTAGATTATACGGGAATACAAGAAAAATTTTTTCAGGGGAACGGGAATTTGATAAGAGGACGTGGGAGCCGGCAGGGCATAGAATAGAATAGTCTTATGGGCACGCTCTCGCTCTGCAAAAACGCAGCGGTACTAACGCACCAAAATACGGTGCGTAAGTGCCGGCGATTTTGCCAAGGCCCAAAAGACTATTCTATTCTATGCCCTGCCGGCTCCCACTGTGTATTGAAATGCCATCAGTTCCTTGGGAAAAGGTGCGATATGTGAAGGAAGTGGACAATACCTATCAAAAGGTAGCGGCTGAAACGAAACAGCAACAGAGAGATGAGAGCGGATTCCATGCATTGTTTTTGGCAGCGTTTTTCCTTAACAGCCTGTCCACTACCCAGGGTAAAATTGCCATGGACGGCAATTTTAGTCATACTGCGCCACGGACGGCGCTGTATGACGACCCGAACGGTGCCAGCACCTTAAATCAGGCTGTTTAGGAAAAACGCTGCCAAAAACACCGCATGGAATCCGCTCTCATCTCTCTGTTGCGTCCGCTTACCCCACCCCTTTATTCCCGCACCAAAACCTTCCTCCCAAATTCATCCCTAAGCTCCTGTCTGCTGGCAGCCTCTGCCTGCATATACCCGGAAAAGAACAGCACATTCCATACAAGGACAGCACACGTCATCCATAACAATATAAACAGTAGTCCCGGTATTTTTTTGGCAGAAAGAACTAATCGGATACCGTCCCCCTGATAAAATTCCTCCTTCTTTTTACAAAAGGTTTTATACCACCAATAAGAAAAGAACCAGAATGTAAAAGATGGATAAAGAAGCTGTCCATATCCCAGATTATGCAAAAGGAAACATGTTGCGCTAATGAAAAACAGGGAAAGAAATATACCGTTTGCAGCCCTCTTTCTTTTCTTCCTTCTTTTTTCCTCCAAAGACAGCCTTTTTAAATCCTCTATCAATAGCTCCGTCCCTTCGTAACGCTTGTCCTTTTCAAAAGCCATGCACTTAAAAAGAATTTTTTTAATACTATCACCAATATACGGATGCTGCATTTTCTTCATTCCCTCTTGATCCTTTGGAAATTCTCCCGTAATCATTTTATAGAATAAAATGCCAAAGCAGTATATATCCGTTCGTTCATCTATGCCGGGATCATATAGATTATCCAAAATCTGCTCCGGTGCCGCATAACCTGGTGTTCCGTAAGTTTCCCCGCACTGCCTGCTTCGAAAAGCAGTCCCAAAGTCTATCAGCTTTACACTACCTTCTTTGTCCAACATAATATTGGAGGGTTTTAAATCTCCGTATATTACAGATGGATTTTGATGATGCAGACATTTTAACGCCTCTAAAACCTCCAGTCCAATCCGTATCCCCTCCTGCAGGGGCAGAGATTTCTTTTCCTGCAAAATCTCCTCAAGTGTATTTCCTTCTATGTATTCCATCACCAGATATGCCCTCTCCGCCTGTCTGACCACATCTACCAAAAGAGGGAGATTTTTATGGTCCACAGACCGCAACGTTTCTGCTTCCCGTTCAAACTGCTGCTTCCCCTGTACTTGCTTTACCGCCCAAAGCTTTCCCGTATGCAGGTCTTGTGCCAAATATACCATTCCGCTGCCTCCTTTTCCGATTTGCTTTATCAACCTGTATTTTTCCCCTATGACGGGTTCTGCTCCATTCTTTACTTCTATCCTTTCTTTTTTCATATTTTCTTCTTTCATAACGAATCTCCTTTTCCAAATATTCTTAAGGCTCTAATTTAATATAAAGAGCCGACAAATTATCCCGTTCACCTTTCTTCTTCATCCGTTCAGCTATTTCCCAAAGTCTTTTTTGTATATTCTTTCCGTCCTTCAGCATCTTTGGGGAAAGACACTTTAACTGCTCCTTTTCTAAATTTCTGTAAAATCCATCTGAGCAAAGCAAAAATCCACAACTCCCTTTTAAAATAGAAAATTGAAAAAAGTCAGGTTCTCCTTTTGGATTAAGCCCAAGGCACCTTGTCAATGTGCTGTCATCCTTTTTGTGATCCTTTGTCAGACGCTTTACATGCACCGCCTTTTTTAGAAGCGGAATAGAATGAAACCTATAGATCCGGCTGTCTCCGATATGGAATACATATCCTTTTCCTTCGTATAAAATTAAAAGGCTGGCAGTTGTGCCCAATGGAATCCTTTTTAGCTTCATATGCTGAAAAAGCTCCCTGTTTATTTTTTGAAACAGGCGAATGCCTTTTCCCCTTATGACGGCATTGCTTTTGCTCCTCCTTATAGTTGGTATGAATTCTTTAAAAATCCATCTTTCCAACTGCTCAACTGCGTATCCGCTGGCGGTTTCCCCGTTTCCGATCCCTCCCATCCCGTCACAGATACAGCCTATTAAAAGACTGCCGTTTTTTGTTTTTACGGTGCGAAAAAACAGGGAATCTTCATTGATCTGCTTATGGGTTCCCGCTTCCCACACATATCCATATACAATTTTCCTATTCATATGCCTTCCTTACTGCCTGTTTTTATTTTCTTTACTTTGTGGAAAAACTTCATGATAAATATGATGTGATTTTTTTG
>CAMWWJ010000232.1 GCA_947177925.1 uncultured Lachnospiraceae bacterium | reverse complement strand
TGGTGCGTTAGTACCGCTGCGTCTTTGCAGAGCGAGAGCGTGCCCGGAAGACTACTAAATAATATGCCAACTCCTACGTCCTCGTATCCAATACACACCCGCTAAAAAACCAGCCCCGAAAACCTATTCAGAAACGAAAATCTATGATAAAATAACCAAGGAATAATTTACCGCAAAGGATAAGAACATAATTATCATACAAGAAACAAAAAAGGAAGCGAGGAAAGAAAATGGATCAAAAAATCCCTTACAAAATTTATTTAGAAGAACAGGAAATGCCAAAGCAATGGTACAACGTACGTGCGGACATGAAAAAGAAGCCAGCCCCTATTTTAAATCCGGGCACCTTGCAGCCGGTTACCGAGGACGAACTTGCCGGCATCTTCTGCAGGGAACTTGCAAAGCAGGAATTGGATGATACAACACCTTATTTTGACATCCCACAGGAAATCCGTGATTTCTATAAGATGTACCGCCCGTCACCTCTTGTAAGGGCATACTGTCTGGAGAAAAAGCTGGGGACTCCGGCTCACATTTATTATAAATTTGAAGGCAATAATACATCAGGAAGCCATAAATTAAATTCTGCTATTGCACAGGCATATTATGCAAAGAAGCAGGGGCTGAAAGGCGTTACTACAGAGACAGGCGCAGGACAGTGGGGAACGGCGCTTTCCATGGCATGTTCTTACTTTGATCTGGATTGTCAGGTATATATGGTAAAATGCTCCTATGAACAAAAGCCTTTCCGTCGGGAAGTAATGCGCACCTATGGCGCACAGGTGACCCCGTCCCCTTCCATGAATACCAATGTGGGACGTAAGATCAACGAAGAATTCCCGGGAACTACCGGAAGCCTTGGCTGTGCCATTTCCGAGGCTGTTGAGGCGGCTACAAGTCAGGAGGGTTATCGTTATGTATTGGGTTCGGTGCTTGCCCAGGTATTGCTGCACCAGTCCATTATCGGTTTGGAAACCCAGGCGGCATTAAAGAAGTACGATATTAAAGCGGATACCATTATAGGCTGTGCCGGAGGCGGCTCCAATCTTGGCGGACTGATTTCTCCTTTTGCAGGGGAAGTTTTAAGGGGCGAGGCAGATTATAAGATGATTGCGGTAGAGCCTGCATCCTGTCCAAGCCTTACAAGAGGAACCTATGCATATGATTTCTGTGATACAGGAAAGGTTTGTCCTCTTGCTAAAATGTATACTCTTGGCAGCGGATTCATTCCTTCTGCCAACCATGCGGGAGGGCTTCGCTATCACGGCATGAGTTCCATCGTTTCCGAATTGTACGATCAGGGACTGCTTGAGGCAAGAAGCGTAGAGCAGACAGAAGTATTCAAGGCGGCAGAGACTTTTGCCAGAGTGGAAGGTATCCTTCCGGCTCCGGAAAGCAGCCATGCCATTAAGGTAGCTATTGATGAAGCTATGAAATGTAAGGAAACAGGTGAAGAAAAGAATATCGTATTTGGTCTGACTGGTACGGGATATTTTGATATGGTTGCTTACCAGAAATACAATGACGGGGAAATGCAGGATTATATTCCTACAGATGAGGATCTGGAAAAATCCATCAGTCTGCTTCCGAAAGTGGAAGTATAGTTTTACCGGGAGCTGACAGGCTGGCGTAAAAGAGAAGGAATGGAAAAGAATTATGCGGTTTAAAGGGGATATCATCATTGTTGACCCAGGGAATGTGGCAAAAAGTGAAGAGGACTGGCAGTTATGCCGGTGGGGGGAAAATATGGAGGCATTGGGATTTGAAAATGTACTCCATATAGCCCCGGGAGATGAGTATAGATGCCAGGTGCTGGATGTAGATACAAACAAAAAAATAGGGGAATTCTGCACGGATTCAGCGCTTTTGATCGTCACATATTTTGAGGATGTTTTAAAGTACAATCCGGATTTTAAAGATCATATCAACTGGCCGGATTCAAATGCAATTATAAAGGGATTTGATGGTGAGGTTACGGCTACGGTAGAACAGGACAGCTTCTTTATTACGGGGAAAGGGAGTATTAATTTTAAGACGATAGAAGTGTGAGTGATGAGGTAAAATGGATTAATGGTACAGTCAGCTTTGAAGGTGCATATGATTATCAAAAAGGATAATAATAATTTTTATAGGACAAAACAATTAAAAATAAAAAGGATGGAAAACCAAAAAAGCATTGTAATTTGAATTTGTGTGTGTTATGATATTTGCATTATAAGTTTACGTGAGGAAGCCAATGAATACAAAGGATGGTTTTACGATTTCTGCGTTTAAGATGCTTTTATCTATTGTGGCACTAGTAATTATGTTACCAATGGTATACAATTTGACAGATATTTCTTTCTATGTTACTGTTAGCGTATATGTTTTAGGAAAATTTATAGAGCTTGTTTCCAAAATTATAGAAAGGCAATTGAAGATTTTTTATGTTATCTACATTGTGGGTGCTATAGTTGGTATATTGGCTGTTGCAATGTGTTTTTATGCATTTGCAAATACAGATGTTTCTAATGGGGTTTCAAATACAATAACATATAACTGGATTTTGATGAGTATGACAATTGCATTTTGTTTTATTGATATAGCAGATTTTGTTTATTGTATTTGTAAATTAAGCTACACCAAGAAGAAATTACAACAGTTTGGTTGAATCTAGCAGGAAAGTCAAAGGTGCAAAAAATGGCAATGGGATTAATTTATGCGATTATTTTTGGAGTTTTATTAATTGCTTCAGTCATTTTAGGGATTATAATAACAAAAATATTAAATAGTGATAAAAGCATTGAATTAGTAGGTCAGCGATTAGAAAATTCTGATGCATCAATTAGTGATGCGATGACCTATTTGAAAATTACAAATGAGTGGAACAGGTGATGTGATGCTCAAAGATGACAGTATTTTTATGGATAAGAATAGCTATGAAAAGATATGGGATGTGGTCATAAATCCAACTATTCAAGACTATCAAAATCGTTATTCGGAAATTGTTGTGGCATATAATGCGAAAGAAGCTATTTGGCAGGAATATGTAAATTTAAATAGACATGTTAAATTAACTTATATGCGGGATGCAGGTGGAAAATTAGATCGCCATAAGGTATGTGCTTGTTATATGTATGCAATTATTAAGGCAAATGTATTAAGTTGTCGTTTGGCAGATTCAGATACCGAACAAAGTTATTTAGCCTTAAATGAAAATCTTGCGATAACAGTTGGAATGTCAGTATTACGTGCGTTTATTTTATCAAGCATAAATTGCAATGAGGAATTATCAGAAGCGACAAAAGCAAGTTTGGGGAAAAGAGTAGACGATGGCATAATTTTTCCAGATTGTAATCATGGAGACTATCGGAATAATTTTGCTTCGGAATTGCATTATACTAAAAAAGAGAACAATTATAATGTACTTTCGTTGGCAAACATATTGTTTCTATTGGAAATCCACACGTTGCAGACAGAGGCAGTGCATAAGCAAGGAAAAAATAAAAATGCAACAAATAAGAAAAAAAGTAAAAGGAAGTAATAGCAAGAGGGTGCCTAAAAGTCTTAAAATGGCTTTTGGGGCATCCTCATACTTTATATATGTGATTAGGAAAGTATGAATTTTACTCTTAGTTTGTTTGCAAGCGATTGGCAAGATATATTCATTGCAGTGATTAATACTGATGTCATTGTGCAATTTTAAAGCATACAAGTATTTGTTTCGCTGCAAAACTTCGTAAATCATTTATTGTGATAGTGCCTGCTAACTTTACAGTCAATCAGCCTGTTACTTCCATATGGCTGGACACTTCCTCTAAAACAATGGAAGCAGGGGAGATAATAACCCTGACTGCGACTGTTTATCCGGATAATGCCAGCAATAAGAGATATACGTTTAGCAGTTCGGACCCCACAATTGCCAGTGTAAATGAAAAAGGTGTCATACTGGCGCTAAAAAAGGGGACAGCCACCATTACAGTTAAGGCAGTAGATGAGATAAAGAACTCATCAGGTTCAAGCACTGATCCAAGCCAGGGAACAAGCGAACTAGAACCAAATCAGGAAGGTGATAAGTCTTCAACTACTAAGATCGATAAAATAGAAATTACTGGTATTTCCAAAAAAATTGCGGCAAGGAAAAAAATTTAGCTTCATGCCGAAATTAGCCCCGTGAATGCTTCCAACCCTTCAGTTAAATGGGAAAGTGGAAATAAAAAGTATGCTACTGTATCATCCAGCGGAACGTTCAGCATAAAAAAGGCAGGTGTAGGAAAGACTGTTACCATTACTGCCACAGCACAGGACGGAAGCAATGTTAAAGCAGTTTATAAAATTACAATCATGAAAGATGCCGTAAAGAGTATAAAGCTAAAGGCTCCATCTAAAAACGTAAAAGCCGGAAAAACCCTAAAGCTAAAAACCACAATTAAGACAACTGGAAAAAAGGTAAACAAAGCATTGAAATGGAGCAGCTCAAATGAAAAATATGCAACGGTTACAAACAAGGGAGTAGTAAAAACAAAGAAAGCTGGAAAAGGAAAAACCATAACCATTACCGCCATGTCAACAGACGGAACAGGTAAGAGAGCAAAAGTAAAAATCAAAATAAAATAGTAGCGGATGTATAATAAAAACTCGGAGCAATATGTTTGGTGGCTATTGCTCTGAGTTTTCATGTTTATCGCTGATAAGTAATGCCGTACCAAATTATTTAAACTAATTGATATAATTATAAATTTGGTTAATTATATCCCCGCTTGGAGAGATGACTTCTATTTCTATGGAATTTTCGATTATATCGCCACTAGGTGTCATGGCGGTGGCGACAACCTTATAAGTACCAGTTTTCTCAAAAATAACCTTTTTGTGCCATTCTATCTCATTTTTTTGTACCATTTTTAAAGTGTCACCGTCTTTAATGGAATCAAGATATGCAGTAATGCTGATGGAATCGGTATCAAAGTTTAATATTGCAGTTATATCAGTTTCAACATATGTTTTGAGTTTGCTATATTCTGAATTTAGATAGATTTCGTATTGTGGTGTTTGTTTAGTGGATGTTTGAATAAGTTCCCAAACTGTTATATCACAAAATGTAACAATTACGCCAATGAATGTAATAAACAGCGCAATAATTGATATAATTGTAGGCAATTTAGATTTACTACTCTTTACTAATTCATCCATATGTTTATTTGCCTGTTCAGAGTTCTTTGCAATAAAGTTGATATCATCCTCTATATTTTTCATTGTATTAATAGCCTTGTTGATAAGATTATCTTTTCTTTTCATAAAATCGCCCATTTCTATAGATATTTATTCCGTTGCATTTTACAATCTAATTATATC
>CAMWWJ010000231.1 GCA_947177925.1 uncultured Lachnospiraceae bacterium | reverse complement strand
ATTGGAGTAGTGGTCATGACGAATCAGCAAAATGAAGAAATATTTAATTATGATATGCTGGAACTGATTTTCGGAAGCTTTGCAGATTCTAAGCTGTCAGGGTACAATCAACAGGTGCCAAAAGGATTTTTCAGAAGCGCCCGTACTATTCTGACAGGTCCCTTATCTGTTTACAGTATGGGTTTTTATGTCATGGAGGAAAGCGACTTGGATGATTTCTGGGTATATGATGACAGTCAGGGAGTGGAAAAAATCGTATCCTCCTATGGCGATATGCTGAAGCTGTCGCCGGATGAGTATATCCCCATCATAGTGCTGCCCTTGCTTTTGGCGGCAGGCGCTTTGTATGCACTGTCTACCTGTCTGGCAGGGGGATGTATCGTAAGCCCCCTGCTCCGGCTTCGGAAAAAGAAACAGGGAATCCCATTGGAGAAAATTCCTTTTGCTGGTTGGAATTATGCCGCCTGCGCTCTTATGCTGCTTTGGCTGGTTAATTTTGGAGTAATTGCCTTACAAATTTCCACCTATGCCCCCAGCAGCCATTATATCTGGCAGTTTGCCTTAAGTGCAGTGATGGAGATTATGATGTTGTCAATGGCAGGCAGTATGATTTATCATCTGAAAAAAATGGAACAGCCTGTAAAACGGAAAGTAAAATATGGGGTTACCACCTTTTTCCTGTTCGTATTCCTTGTGGCGATTTTGTATTGGAACATGTATCAGTTCTGGGCAGTTTAGTGTACTGACACGTTGATAATCAGGCAAACCAATTTGTCAAACATCAATGTGTCACTACATCAGGTATCTAACATTTTTGCAACATATCCCTAAAGGGGTGCAAGAAAAGGAAAGAATCAGCTATAATAATTCCTATAAGCTACGGAAATCAATTTTCAGCCAGAGGCATAGGAAGTGATCATGTGAAGTTATTTGTTGTAGAAGACGATCAGGCGCTTGCAAAGGAGCTTATCTTATTGTGTGAAAGATGGGGCTTTCCGGCAAAGGCGCCTTTGGATTTTTCCAAGATTGATGAGGAATGCAGGGAATATGAACCAGCTCTTGTTTTAATGGATATCAATCTGCCTTATTATGATGGATTTTACTGGTGTGAGAAAATCAGGGAAAGCTCTACTGTGCCTGTTTTATTCTTATCCAGCAGGGACCAGAACGGGGATAAGGTTATGGCAATGGCTTCCGGCGGGGATGATTATATGGAAAAGCCTTTTGATCCGGAGCTGTTACTGGTGAAAATCCGTTCCATGTTAAGAAGGACCTATGAGTATAAATCCCAGGACAGGGATTATATAGGCGAGGACATGTATTATGACAATGGAAAAGGTTTATTTGTATCGGGAAAGAAGTCTGCAGAGCTGACCAAATCAGAAGGAAAAATCATGACGGCGCTGTTAGGACAAAGGGGCAGCGTAGTAAGCAGGGAAAAGCTTATGCAGCATTTATGGAACACGGATGAATTTGTTACGGACGCCTCGTTGACTGTTCTGATTTCAAGGCTTAGGGCAAAGCTTTCCGGTATCTGTGACGGCGAAGATGTGATACGGACCAAAAAGGGAATGGGATATTATATCAAATGATGGATTATATAAAGGAAAGAAAAGCAGTTTTTTTCCTGCAGGCGGGACTTTTTTTATTTATCAATTTTTATTTCGGTTATATTTGCGGAACCAATGTGTATGTGATGGATCTGCTTTATTTTGATGTGATTTATCTGCTGGCAGCAGGCTTTTGGATGAAAAACGATTATGAGAAATGGAAGCAGTTAGGAGAAATCATAGATCGGGAAGAACCAGAAACGGAAGAAGAGCGAAAGGAGCTGATGGGAAATCAGCTTTTCCTGTTCTTTCAAAAGAGGCAGCAGGAGAAGGAAGAGGAAATATCCGCTTTACATGATGAAATAAGGGAACAGACAGATTATATGACCAGATGGGTTCATGAAACCAAGCTTCCCCTTTCCGCCTTAAAGCTTATGAATGAAAGGAATTTGGACAGTGAGCTTAGGGAAGAAATGCAGGAGCAGTTGGAACGGCTTGGACAGCTTTTAAACAGAATCGTCATGAATGGAAAATTAATCAGTCCCCAGTACGACATGAAATTTGAAAAGATACTGCTTAAGGATGTGGTAACGGAGTCCATGAAAAACCAGTCCTATTTTCTCATTAAGGAGCATTTCCGAATTGAAATGGAGCTGGAGGAGCTTTTTGTATATAGTGACAAAAGATGGCTTGTATATCTGCTGGACCAGTTGATTGGGAATTCCATAAAATATAAAAAAGAAGAGCCGGCATTGTTTTTTGGAGGAAAAAAGTTGTCAGAGGAAGAAATGCTTTTCTGGATGGAGGACAGGGGCATTGGCATAGACCCGGAAGAAATCCCTTATATTTTTGATAAAGGCTATGTGGGAACCAATTTAAGAAAAGGGGACTATCGTTCTACGGGAATGGGACTTTACTTTGTTCAGAAAATTGCCCGCTTTCTGAACATTCAGATCCGGGTGGAATCCAAAAGAGGGGAAGGAACCCGATTCGAACTGTATTTTCAAAAAAATACGGATTACTTTATGATGGACTGAGAAAAACCTTGCATTTTTGTTACATAAAAGAAGAGACTGTAACATAGATGTAAGGATTTTTTATAGGGTTTCTGCTAAGCTTTTTATAGAAAAAGGATAGTGCTTATGCTATCAGGCAAAGTAAGGAGGAGCTAAATGAAAAAAATAGTAGAAGTAAAGGATCTGGTAAAGGGCTTTGGCAGAAGGGAATATGAAACTGCTGTATTAAAGGGAATCAGTCTGGATATTTATGAGAAGGATTTCATTGCCGTTATGGGACCCAGCGGGGCAGGGAAGTCCACTCTGTTAAACATGCTCTCCACATTGGATAAGCCTACAAGGGGGCAGATTATGTTAGACGGAAAGGATGTTACAAGGGCGGACAACAGGCTGTTGTCCATTTTAAGAAGGGATAAGATTGGATTTATCTTTCAGGAATACAATCTGCTTGACAATATGACCCTGCAGGATAACATTGCCCTTCCCCTTTCCTTAAACGGAGAAAAGAGCCGGGTGATTTTGGAAAAAGTGGAGCGGATGGCAGAGCTGTTTCAGCTAAAGCCTCATTTGAAAAAATATCCCTATCAGTTGTCTGGCGGACAGAAGCAGAGAGGAGCCAGCGCAAGGGCATTGATCACGCAGCCTAAGATCATCTTTGCAGATGAGCCTACCGGGGCCCTTGACTCCAAGTCTAGTAAGGATCTGCTAACCAGTCTCAAGCTGGCAAATGAGGAGGAAAATGCCACGATTCTAATGGTGACTCATGATGCTTATACGGCAAGCTATGCAAAGCAGGTCTATATGCTGGTGGATGGACAGATTCAAAGCAGGTTGAACAGCAAAGGGGACAGAAAGTTTTTTTATGAGGAAATCCTGCAGTTATTGGCTTCTATGGGAGGTGACAGGGAATGAGTTTATTTGGTCTTGCATGTTCAAATTTTAAAAGGAGCATAAAGGAATATGCGTCGTTGATTATATCCCTTGCATTTTCCGTTTTTATTTTCTTTAATTTTCAAAATGTGGTGTTTTCCGATTCCATGGATGTGCTGGAAAATTTCAACAAGGATTATATTGACATGATTACCCAGGCGGCTTCTTTTGTATTCGGAGTGTTTCTGTTCTTCTTTATCTGGTATGCTACAAACGTCTTTTTAAGCCAGAGAAAGAGGGAAATCGGAATTTATACCTTTATGGGGTTAGACAATACAAGAATCGGAAAGATGTATGCCATAGAAGCTTTTCTGATCGGGCTGTTTTCTCTGGGAGCGGGACTGGTCTTTGGCATTTTGTTCTCAAAGCTGTTCCAAATGCTGCTGTTAAAGATTTCGGATATCAGCGTGGACATCAGGTTTTCCTTTTCCCTGCCGCCGGTGCTCATTACCTCAGTTGTGTTCGGTATTATTTATGGAATCATGATTATAAAAGGATATGTTTCCATTGTAAGAAGCAGTGTGTTAAATATGCTGTCTGACGCAAAAAAACAGGAGATGAAAAAGGAGAATCTTTTTCTTACCTTCATCAAGGTGGTATTAGGACTTGCCGTACTTGTGACCGGATATGTGTTTGCCATAGAAACGGGAGGCGTACACTCCCTGGAGTACGGACTTTTGGCAGTGATACTGGTAGTGGCGGGAACCTATCTGTTATATGGCGGAGCCATTCCCTTTTTCATAGGAAAGCTTACGGAAAACAAAAAGTTCTTATATGAAAAGGAGAGAAATCTATGGGTAAATAATCTGGCATACCGGATTCGTAGAAATTATCGCACCTATGGAATGGTTACTGTTTTAATGATTTGTTCCGTAACGGTTCTGGCAACCTCCATAGCATTGAAGCAAAGATATGAAAAGATGATTCATTTTCAGGAGCATTATTCCTATCAGGTTACCGCCATGCACAGGCTGGATAAAGAACAGATTGAAAAAGGCATTTCAGAGAAAAATCAGGTGCTATATGGGAATGAAATAGCTCTGACTATGCTGGATCCGGCTGTATTTCACAAAGAGAGGGGAGGTTACGGAATCGTTCCCTTTTCGGTTTTGAAGGAAGCGGCAAAGCAGGCAGATCTGGATTTCCCTTATGAGGACATAAAGGAGGGTGAGGCAGTTTCTCTTTCCCATGTATACTTAATGAGCTTTCTGGAGTTCGATCCAAATACCATGGTAGAAATCGGGGAGGACAGCTATCATGTTCTGGCACTGGATGATACGGCCTATCTGGGCAGGCTTCAGGAATCCCTGGAGATTTATGTAGTCAGTGATGATGCCTATGAAAAATTAAGCCCTCTTGGTTTGGAATGTTTTATTTATAGTTTTAAGATTGCGGATTCAAAAAATGCGGAAGCTTCTAAACCTTATCTGGATACTTTGATTGAGAAGGAGGATGGGAATTTTACAGTCGGATACAATATGATTTTGCCGGACAGGGGAGAGATGGCATGGATTCCCATTATGTATTCTCTTTGTGTGTTTATGTTCGTAACACTGATTCTGGCAGCAGGAAGTATTATTTTTATCAAGTTGAATAACGATGCTTACGAGGATACAGAGCGTTACAAAATCCTGCAAAAGCTTGGCATATCGGAAGATGTATTGAAAAGGGCCATGAAGCATGAAATCAGGTTTACTTATTACTGCCCCTTTGTTTTAATGGTAGTAACCTCTTATTTTTCCATCCGCGCCCTTGGAAATGTGATGAAAACAGAACTGACATTAGTAAATGTGTATAGCGCAGTGGCCATTATCCTGTTGTTTTCTGCCATTTATCTGGTATCTGTAAGGGCCTTTCAAAAAAAGGTGCTAAAATAGCTAAATTTTTTTCTCTTTAGCGCCGATAATAAAATCGTCAGGAAGACATTTAAAATCAATGGAATGATTA
>CAMWWJ010000230.1 GCA_947177925.1 uncultured Lachnospiraceae bacterium | reverse complement strand
CATATTACATTATAGATAAACATGGATGGAATTTCATGCATATAATTTCTTATTTGCAAAAAAGCTTCTGAAGCATCTGTTTCTTCCCGCGAAGGGGATTTTAATTCCACCAGCACAATTGGTAATCCATTTAAGAACAATAATATATCCGGACGCTTTTCACTGTTCTCTATGTAAGTCCATTGATTTGCAACCATGAAAGAATTGTTTGCAACATTATCATAATCTGCAAGATATACAATAGCAGAACGCTCTTCACCCTTTTCAAAATACCGCACGGGCATACCGCTCTGTAGATATTCCATAAAGACCGCATTTTTCTGTACCAATTCGCCATTTTCAAAATTACGCAGTTTAAATAAAGCCTCTTTTATGGCATCTCTGGGAATCCCTTTATTAATGCGATACAAACTGTCTTCCAATATTTCATCATAAAGCGGACTTCTAAAATCCCTTTCAATATCCGGTCCATAAACATGTTCATAATCCATGTTTTGAAACAATTCTATTACCGAGTTCTCATAGTCTGCTTCTGTATAAAATGCTGCCATTCCAATTACCCTTCTATCCTTTCATGTATCCAAATGTTCCTGATTTCTTCCTTGAACAGTATAAATTTTGCTCAAAGCACTGAGAAATACGTATTCTGTACGCAGCATACACTATTGCAATAATAATTTTGTTACATTATTTGCTTCGAGCAATTCTTTTGTTTCATCATCTTTAAAAACCTTAAAACATAAGTATCTAATCAATAATGAAACCTCTTCTTCGTTTTCAAATAGAAATTTCCCATCATCGCTTACATCTATTTTTAGCATGCTCGCTACTTTTCTACGCTTCTTCTTATCCTTAATGCGTTCAATTTTTTCACTTTTCAGTGTAATAAATGTTCGTGGAGATTTATATGCTCTTGCCATCCGTTCAAACTCTTCTTTGTCTTCAAATGCGTCTATTGCAACAATTTCTTCAATCGCTTTGCTTTTTATTTTTTGCATAGTTTTTTCAATGTTAAACAAATCTTCAAATTTATAATTAAAAGAATATATCTTCTCATCTACTACTATACAATCCACATTCATATGCAATTTACATACTTCATCTGACATTTCTGCCAGCTCACTATTATCATCAAACGTAAATACTGCACTGCGTTTGTTCTTCAAATTAATAATCGGATTAGCCATCTTCAAAAACGCTACTGTTTTTTCAGCTCTATTTGCAGGTACTCCTTCCAATACATAACCATGATATTTCCCATCTACTTTTTCATCAGCAGCATTTGCAATATCCATAACAAAATAGTCCCACTGCTCTTTTACAAGTTCATTGCTTGTTTCAATCCTATCACATGAAATCTTCGAATTTTCTCCAGTGTACTCTTTTATCTCATTTATTTTTCCCAATTGATATTTAGTAACCATACCTATCAATGACTTTACATAATGTGAAAGATAATTGTCATTTTTAAATCTAACTTTATACGTCGTATACGGATTGTTGTTTCTCCTATCTATCTTAAAAAAATACAATGTCCAACTATATGAACTTGTTCCTATCTGTTCCAATGTCTTTACCAACAACTCTTTATCCATAATGTGCCTCTTTCCTATTTCAAATCAATGTAAATGTAATTATCAAAATCCCAATAATCCATATTATTATCTATTTTGGTCGTTAAATTGTTTTTACTGATTACCAAGCAATCATTGTATATATGTGACCTCCCCATTTTGTTTGCTTCTAAATCACACAAAAACATTTTATATCCTTTAACTTCCAACCAAATATTTGTATATACATTACTATTTCTAATACACAGAAACGCTAACATAGCAAAATATATCACAAATAAAGCAATACTATTTAATGCAGTAAAATCAAACGCAATCATCGGCAAAATATATGCCAACAAAAATTCTGATGATAGCTTATTAGCCCTCATCGCCTTTTTTATCTTAATTTGGGGCGGCTCTCGATTACTAAGTTTATCTTTTAAAAATCTGTTGATTGAGTGTATACTAATTAACATCAAAATAAGAACCACCAAAACCACAAAAAGGCTTACAATATTCTTCTCATGAACTTTAATCAGATTATAAATTATATCCTTATCATGTGCCCAATTTTCAATTCCATTTTCTACGACACTCCATATATCGGCTACTATTATAGAGAGCCATAGCGGTATAAATGATGTGATAAACATATTCCACTTAAATCCCCTATCCATAATACCTCGCTTTCATTTGATTTTTTAATATGTATATCTCTTTGCTACACCTGTTTCTAATATAAACAATAATTTAGCGGCTTAAGTATATAAAACTTGCAGTCACTTGAAAATTTTATATCGTTGACATATACGCAAGCAAATGGTAATATAACAATATAAAAGGTACTGCCGATAGACGGTTAGTCCGCTATAATATTGGTACAAAAGTAACCGCTACCGTTTGCAGACTGGGCGGTTATTTTTGTGCCTTACTATTCTTACCAAGCGAATAACCAAGGCTAAAGCATGTCAAGCATAAACTAATGACAGCAATCAAGCTTTCGATGGTAATCATAAGCAATATCCTCCTTTCCTAGATTTCTGCAAGCAGATTTCTATGTAATCGGAGGTCACAGTCCTCCGTTGAAGGACTAACCGCCTACCGTTATGGCAGCATTAATAACGGTATTGTATCAAATTTGATTTGCTAAATCAATAACAAGTTGCTACTTAGAAGTCGATATTCGACACATCCAACTTGCCAGACATAAGTTTAGGTAGAAGAGTATCTCTCACTTCGGCTAACCGCTGGTTTTCGAGTTGATTTAGAATAATTTGCTCAAACATTGGTGTGGTCATTTTGTTGAAAGCATTGATTTCCATTGTTTTGGGTATAACGCAGGGAATTGTCATGATGTCAGTGGCACTAATATTAGGCTGAGCACTGCCTTGTCCTCTATTTATTATTTCATTAGTGATTTCTGGTTGCTTTAATTGGCAGTAAATAAAAGGCAATTTCTCAATTGGATTTTCACCTAAAAAAACTTTCCGACTCGCTGGTTAACTAACAATATGTCAGAAGTTTGAGGAACCATTGCAAATTTTCCTATTGTTGCACCTGTCATCGCAATTAAGAGGTCGCCACCCTTAACTGTAAAATCAGCAGCAAAACTTACTTTATCTGGTGCTACATAGGAGCAGGCATTTAAATCAAGAGCATCTTGATTAATGGAACCTATTTTTATCACCCTAATACCTGAAGTTGTCCACCAGGCACTTTTGAATGCAAAACCTGACTTAACGGAACAATAATCGCCTAACTGTCCATTTTTCGAAAGTATAGCAATGTTGTTATTGAATATGGAAATCGCCTGCTGCTCTAAATTATTGTTTATCCTCTGGTTTATTTCAATCTTTTTGTCAATCAGATAAAGATACTCTACAATTTTACGTTGTATACTCACATTAGGAATAAAGACACTGATTGCATTCAAATTTGACTGACTCAATTTAGGTTGTGCTGAACCAGTAATATAACCTGACAAATCCATACTATTCACAAGATATGACAAATACCGTGTATCGCATAGCTCATTGCCTTGAACAATATGTGCGTGATTGTTTACCCAAAACTGCCCTTCTGCAATTTGCGCTATATTTTGTTTTTTTGATTTCAGGTTTTCTCCGTCCTCAGCAATTAACAAGTAGACTCCGTCAAAGATATAATCATCTATATAATCTATAACACCTTGCGCCCCATAGTAACGATATTCCCCTTTTCTTCTATCTCTCTGTGCTCCAGACAGTGGGAACCGCATTTTATCAAAATTAATAGTTACTTCTTCAAATCGATATTGTTTTAGCTCCATGCTATACCATCCTATCCAATATATTTCCGATGAGCAATCTTGACATTACTCTGTTTGACCATTGCGTATTGCAATGTCGTATCTATCTTTCTGTGTCCTAATAATTGTTGAAGTTGTTCAATCGGCATTCCCTTATCTATTGCCATAGTTGCAAGAGTGCGTCTAAATTTATGTGGATGTACTTTTTGCAGACCTAACTGCTTTCCCAATTCACGCAATCGCACTTCAATTCCACCAATTTTCAACCTTCTGTGAGGAGATTTTAACGACACAAACAAGGCATGATTGTCGTCCGTTCTGCTCTCCAAGTAATTCTGTAAATGTATCTTAGTTCGAGCATCAAAATAAACAACCCGTTCTTTACTGCCTTTGCCAAAAACAATACATTCCCTCTCGTTAAAATCAATATCATCTCGATTGAGCAGTACCATTTCTCCCACACGCATACCCGTTGAAGCAAGCATATCAATCATTGCCAAGTCTCTCAATTCTGTACAATTATCCCTCATAAACTCCAACGCTTCGTCAGAATAAGTTTCCTTAATATTTGTGCCAGTCTTGACCCTATGTATTCTTCTTACCGGACTTTTTAGTATATAATCCTCGTCCTCCAACCACGAGAAAAAGCTGGAAAGAATACGACGGATATTATCTATTGTAACTTTGCTTGATTTCTTCTTTTCCTGATACTCCGTCAAGTACCCTCGGATATCATCTGTAACAATGTGCTTTACATCTTTATCCAAATCATCAAACATTGCCTCAATCGTTGCCTTATAATATTTCAGAGACTTTTCAGAACAACCTTCAATTCGTTTTGCTGATAAGAAAAGTTCAACTAGACTTTGCCCAGAATCCTTGCCCTTCCCATCGCCTTCCACCACATCATATTGGAATAGCACATGTTGCATTACCATTTGCAGCCTTTCAGCTTGCGCATTATTCAAATATGGTAACATTTCTTGAATAACATCATTGATTAAATTTGCTTTCATTGTCATTTCTCCTTTGAAATATTTCAAGAGAACGACAATCAACGGCAGTTCTTTTGTTAAACTCCTGCCGTTGGTAGGAGTTATATATCATTTATTTTTCCTGTAGTTAAAGCGCTTTAGCTAGCAGTGCACCGCCTGCTAAATTGGCGCTCATAGTATATAAAATATCCAGAATCATAGCAAAGCATTTCTTCTTTTTATTTTCCATGGCGTCATCCTCTTTCGCATTCAGCTCAATTAACATTTTGATAACCGCAATTAAAACAAAAGCCACGAGCGATGAAATAGCTATTGGTGCCACTAACCCTTGCACTACAAGCCAAAACACTTCAACAAAACATCTTTATATTCTAAACGAGGATTTTTCAAAGCACCTCTCCCCATACTTCGTCAAAAAACAGTTACAACATTTCCCGTCCCCATCGTTAACAAAAACATAGGCATACGATAGATTACAAAATCTTTTCCAATTCTTCAATCAAAGAAGGCACTTCCTCAAAAACGACATCCGCAATAATGTTCCAATTTGTTCCATCATAATCGTGAACCAAACGATGTCTAAGTCCTGAAACCATAGCCCACTGAATTTCACTGTGAGCTTTTTTATATTCACTAGACAGATTATAGACGTGTTCGCCGATGTTATATAA
>CAMWWJ010000229.1 GCA_947177925.1 uncultured Lachnospiraceae bacterium | reverse complement strand
TTGTCAAATGGTTCTTTGCGGTCGCAGTTAAAAGCAGCGGGAATTGATACGAACCGCGCACAGTATAAGGCGGCACTTAAGGAAATGATGAAGAACGGAAATGGTGCAATGTATACGAATGTGCAGGCAATCAAAAATCTGATGAGCCAGTATGACAAGAATGGGGATTGGATTGACTCCAATACCGGACTGACGGGGCTTGCGGTAACTGATGAAAACAGAAACAGTTATAAACATATCATTTCTATTCCGGAGAGCAGCCGGGATGAGATGTTTGAACTTGCTAAAAAGGAATTTATGCAGGAGAATGGCACCCTAAATGGCGATACCACTAAAAGGGAAAGTGTATACACCAATTTGTACAGAAAGATGAAAAAAGATGACCGTTTATCGGCTGGCTGGACGTTGGAGCAGTATGAGCATCAATACAGACAGGCATTTGCAGCGGCGGCGAAAGCAGCTAATCCTAAGTGGAAAGCAGGTGACCCGATTTCGGCTGGAGCATTAGACGGCATCACAAGGGAGTCTGTTGAGAAATCAAGGAAGTCAGTGGATATGAAGATATAAAAATTTAGGAGGATAAGATTATGGCAATTTCAGGAATCGGCAGCAGTTACAACCAAATTGGAGCTGCAACAAATTATGTGCAGGAGAAAACAACTGCCAAGGATGCGGGCAGGAAAGCTATGATGCCATGATTCAGCGGAGGGAGCAGTTAAAGAATGAAAAAATCAGCTTAGTTGACTATGGCTATGAAATTTCAAAGAGGGCTGGTGCCGGGGAAAGCGTCTTAAGCACGGCTGGCAAGGCGGATGGTTATGTGAAGGCATATGCTGAACTGTATGATGAGATTGTGCAGGGCTATGAGGACGGCACACGGGAGATATATGTGGCAGGTGAAGACGGCCCCCGTAAACTCACGAAGGACGAGGAGCTGGATGCCTTGGATGCGGCGTACAAGAAAACGGTGGACAGCTTTGTGACAATGGAGCAGACGAACCAGCGCGCCCGCACGATCATTGGCGAGGAAGCGGAAAAAATCGCAAAAATCAGCAGAAGGGAAACAAAGGCGGCAGATTTCCTTAAGGAGCAAAAGGCAAGGGGGACTGATAAGGTTCCTGAGAATCTTAACGAGAAGATGCTCAGCGCGGTTGCTTCGTTTAAGGAGAAATACGCAGCGTTCAATCCTAATGTGGGTACATTATCGCAGTTGTTGGCAGGCATTAAGATTTCACAGTAAAAAACATATTCCGCAGAGGCGCATAGAGGTTCAGCAGGCTCGTATCAAAGAAAGGGAGTTTTATGTAGCCTTTCTGGAGAGGCTGGCGAAGTTATAGAAAGTATATCACCAATAAGCCACAGCCGGACAGGGCAGTCTCCCCGGTTTCCTGCAGATAGGGGAATCGGGGAGTAGTGATTTTATTTTGGAATGGGAGATGTAGATATGGGCAAGGGTGCAGGCAGTGTATCCGTTATAGGCGGAGCAGACGGGCCTACAAGTATTTTTATTGCAGGAAAAGGCTGTCTAAGGGCTTTATCACACGCTTTTTCAAGGATTTCCGGTGAATAAATATCAGCTATGGAAAGTATGGCTTTCACCGTCTGCATGGGCTGCTCCTCCACTTTTGCCTCGTCAAACATTCTGCGGATCACTTCAAAGGTCTTAGGTCTGGTTTCCCTTGCTTTGTCGCGGAGAGCATCCACTGACAGATCTTTCCAGAGTGGGAAAGGAAGATGGGATTCCTCTGTCCGCATGCCGTTTGCCGGATGCTTTGGAAGTATCTGATGCCTTGCTATCTCTGTTCTGTTATAATAGATGAATACAAGATGGCTGTTGAATTTGACATCCACCCTGCATCCTATATACCTGCATGGAACGGAATACTGACCTTTGTTCCACTATATATGTGAATTGCTGCCGGCTTTATGCCCGTAAGACCATTCACAGACTTCATAGGGGATAGGCGGCAGGGCTCTCAGGTCCGGTTTTTCCTCCGCTTCAAAGATGCTCCGGCGGCTGCCCGGACGCTTCTGGAATGGTCTGTCATTGAATTCTTTTACCGCTTTCCGGATTCCGGCATTTAATCCGGCTAAGGATGTGAATGAATCGTTCCTGAGTTTTGCGATGACAGCCGTGGCAATCTTACCCACAGAACCTTCAACGCTTGCTTTCTGTTTCGGCTTTTTGACGCCTGTGGGCATGGAAGGAAACGGAGCAGGAATGGGAGGCTTTTCTGGACACCTTATCTGAAGGGCAGCGGGAAAAAGCAGAAGAAATGAAGGAGTACCTGGAGGACTTTGCATCTGTCCGGGAGAAGCGTGCCTATATCCAGGGATATGCGGACTGCATCCAGATACTGTACCACATGGGGATTCTAAAAGAGAATGAAGGGCTGAAGTGGGCGGAGAAGATGGAGTTGCAGTAGAAAGCACAGAAAGGAAACGGTATCCCCTGCGCAAGAAAAAAGAGACATAGACAGGATGTCAACTACATGGACAGAGGGCATCCTGTTCTTATTTATTTTCCCTGTCAAAGTGGAATATTCCCTTACCAAGTTTGGGGATGGCTTCATCCCTGTCCTGCTGATGATAATGGCATGGAGTGAGACATTCAAGATGGGTAAGATTTATATCTTCCCCGTCTTGAAATACACGGCGTTGACTTTGCTTTATTTCCAATCCCGGAAAGGATAATATGGGAGCAACAGACCATATTAAGTATTACAATAGAAAAATTACTCCCTTTTCGGAAAAGTGTTCCCACCGCTCTATAACACTAATTGGTAACCGGATTTATTCATATTAGAATAAAATATTCATCAAAAGTTCCTTATTATACACTTAAAATGCATATTTATGGGATTGTTTTTAACGGGTACACAAATCCGAAAAGGGAGAAAAATTATTGCTTTTATTTGGATAACCGTATATAATTACGCCATAAATTTTTAAAGGATGAATGAAGATATTAGAGTATATTTTGCCCCACAAGCAGCGAAGAAATGGGGCATATCAGAAAGACAAGTACAGAAGTTATGCGAGGAAAACTGTATACCTGGTGTAGTAAAGTTCAGCCGTTTGTGGTTGATGCCAAAGGATGCAAAGAAGCCTGTTGATGGGAGAAGAAAGGAGTTTCTGCATGAATAACCTGTTGCTTTTAGAAGATGATATTAGTTTAATAGACGGATTGCAATATTCCCTTAACAAAAATGGATTTCATGTTGATGTTGTCCGTACTGTCAAAGAAGCAAAAGAGCATTTGGCGGAAATTGGAAAATACAATTTGCTTATTCTTGATGTTACACTGCCGGACGGGACAGGTTTTGATATTTGCGAATGGGTGCGAAAACAGGATAAAAGGATGCCGATCATTTTTTTGACTGCTTCTGATGAGGAAGTCAATATTATTCGTGGCTTAGACTGCGGCGGTGATGATTATGTTACAAAGCCATTCAAATTGGGTGAATTATGTTCCCGTATTCGTGCATTATTACGTCGTGCAGGGGCAGCAAAACAAGAAGAAGGAAATTTATTAGAATGTGGGGATATTTCGATCGATCTATTAGGGAGCCGTGTATCTTTGAATGGCAGGTTATTGGAGCTGACAAATATGGAGTATCGTTTACTTTGTTTATTGGTAAAGAGCGCAAATCGTATTGTTTCACGGGAAATTATATTAAATGATTTGTGGGATGGTACGGGTAACTTTGTTGATGATAATACATTGTCCGTATATATCCGGAGACTTCGTGAAAAAATAGAAACTGACGCTTCTCACCCACAGCATTTGCTAACTGTCCGGGGATTCGGGTATCAATGGAAAGAGGTGGTTTCATGAGTTTTTACCGTGATAAGCAGATAAGGGGATACCTTCTTTTCATTGTATGCTATGCTATTCTGATCTCAGGGATTGCCATATGGTTCTACCGAAATCAGATTACGGATATAAAATCTATGTATCTGTCACATGATACAGCTATCGTATCGTCTCTTTTGGAACAGGGAGTTCCCGAAGAAGTAATTGCAACTGCCATTTCTAATACAAATGCAGATACAGACGGAACAGAATTATTAGATTCCATAGGAATCAGGGAGAAAACATTAAGCGCACTGCTCCCTTTTTTTTCGGATTTTCAATTTCATTTGTTCATTATATTACTTTTTCTTAGCATTGTTTTTACTTTGCTTTTATTTGCAGGGACGTTTCTTTTCCTTTGGATAAGAAATAAGTTATATAGGCAGGCGGAAATAATTATAAACAATTATATTGTCAATGACTATTCCTGCCATTTGCCACAGAATGAAGAAGGAGAAATTTTCAGGTTATTTGCTTTTATTGAACAGCTTGCTACCATGCTGCAATCAAAAAATGAAACAGAACGCAAAACAAAGGAATTTTTAAAAAACACGATTTCTGATATTTCCCACCAGTTGAAAACTCCGTTAGCGGCTCTTTCTATGTATCAGGAGATTATAGAATCCGAGCCGGATAATGCGGAGACAGTAAAAAAGTTTTCAGCCAAAATCGGAGCAGCACTAAAACGTATAGAGCAACTCATTCAGTCTATGTTAAAGATTACACGGTTAGATACAGGAAATATAATCTTTGAAAAAAGATGCTGCCTTGTAAATGAAGTTATTGCGAATGCTATAAGTGAGCTTACTACAAGGGCTACAAATGAAAACAAGCAGATTATTATTAACGGAAATCCAAAACAGCCCATTTTATGTGATATTGACTGGACTGGTGAAGCCATTGGAAATCTTATAAAAAATGCGTTGGATCATACGGAATCGGGAGGAATAATTTGTATCACATGGGAAAACGTTCCAACTATGTTGCGGATATTTATTTCTGACAATGGCAAAGGTATTGCACCGGAAGATATACACCACATATTCAAACGCTTTTATCGTAGCAAACAATCTCTTGATACACAGGGGATAGGTTTAGGTCTGCCGCTAGCAAAATCTATTATAGAGGGGCAGAATGGTTTTATTTCCGTAGAAAGTATTATTAATCAGGGGACTACTTTTACCCTTTCTTTCCTTACGAAACCGTAAGTTTAAATTCACCGGATTGTAAGCTGTCTCTGCTATCATGTGAAGTAAGGAGGACATTACAACATGGAAATTTTAAAAGTGGAAAATTTATGTAAGACTTATGGAAAAGGCGAAGCAAAAGTAGATGCCTTAAAAAATGTGTCGTTTTGTCTTGAGAAGGGCGAATTTACCGCTGTTGTCGGAGAATCAGGCTCTGGCAAAAGCACCCTGCTAAATTGTGTAGGGGCATTGGATGTGCCAACTTCCGGCTCTGTTTTCATTGCAGGGCAGAACCTGCTTTCTATGAAAGAGGAGAAAAGGACGATTTTCAGACGGAGAAATATTGGTTTTATTTTTCAGTCATTTCAGCTTGTCTCAGAGTTGGATGTAGAACAAAACATATGCTTTCCTCTGCTGTTGGACTACCAAAAACCCAATCCTGAAGCAGTCAATGAAATTCTGGACCTGCTTGGACA
>CAMWWJ010000228.1 GCA_947177925.1 uncultured Lachnospiraceae bacterium | reverse complement strand
GCGATATTGTAAGCCCTGTTGGCTTTGGACTGCTCTGCATATTTTATGATTTCTGCAAGGTCTTTGATGCGGTTCTCCAGCTTGCGGACGGTCTGCTTTGCTTCCTTTCCAGTTGCGGCAGTGGCAGCAATTTTCTGTTCCAGTTCCTTAATAGAACCAGCTTCGTTGTAAGCCTGCGCAGCAATCTTTAAATTTTCAATCGCTGCCCACCTTTGCAGTCCCGGACTGTTCTGAAATTTTTCATCAGTGGTGTCAACCAGCTTCCTGTTGGCGTAATCTCTTTTGGGGATAACAGCCTTCCGTTCCCGTTTCATTTCAATGCGTTCTTTGATGCGTTCCTTCGTATATTCTTTACCGAGTGATTTCACACTGCCACGCACAAAGCGGTCTTTGCCGAGTGGACGGAACGAGATAAATTTGGGTGCATCTTCCCCAAAAGCTTCGCCTTTTATTTCATAGCCTTTTGCCCGCATCAGGAGCAGAAATTCCTCATAGGTGGACGATGCTTTTATGGATGCATTGATGTCCTTTCTTAGCTGCGGTTTCCATGAAGTTCCATTCTTGTCTGCCTGCCATTCGTTGTATTTTTTTCCACGTTCCTCACTGGGGATAATGACAGAAAGGTTATGCTCATTGCATAACTCATCACTTAATTTTCTGATACGGTAATAGGTCTGTTTACAGTCATGGTATTTGTTATGTTCCATGTTGTCGGCAGCGCAGAAAATGATGTGGTTATGAACGTGACCTTTATCAATATGTGTGGTAACAACATAAGAATATTTTCCCTCTAAAACCTTGTCGGCAAGTTCATTCCCTATCTGGTGCGCTTCCTCAAAACTGACCTCTCCGAGGGCAAAAGCCTGTATCAGATGGTAGGCTTTATTCGGGCTGTTTTCCCGGCAGTGGTCTAAGGTATATTTGAAGTCAATCGCTGCGGTTTCCGGCGCACAGGCATAAGAGGAAATGTAGATGCTTTCGTCCGTTTTGTCAGGGTTGCATATGTAGGCTACCGCTTTATCAACGGTTGCTGTGATAGCATGGATTTTTGTGTATGCCATACCTGTTTCATCAACTCCTTTACTTCGTCCATATCTTCCTGATAGACATGGTTCGTGCTGTTAATTCTTTTTGCAATCTGGTTCAGACTGGAACTGATCCGCCCAAGCTCTGTATTGTATTCCCTCAAAAAACTGCAATCCACATCATAGACATATCCGTAGAGAATGAGCTTCCGGAGGAAAGCCGACTTGTTTTTCATACCGGACAGTTTAAACTTCTCGTCTAAGATATACTGTTCCTTATCATTTAAGTGAAATTCGTTCCGGTTGGTGCGTGTCCTGTTTGCCATTTCTGATACTTCCTTTCCTGATTTTGGGTACAAAAAACTGCTGTAAAATGTTCGATTTACAACAGTCTGGTTTCGTGTCTGTTCAGTTGTTTTTGGATAGAATTATCCATGTGTTATTGTAGCAAATCTGCGGATAGAGGTCAAGGACTTGCAGGGAAAAAACGAAAAGAAAGCCAAAGAGGGTTAGGGATACTTCCCTATGGAAATTTCATCATACGGACGGTAGGGAAGTATGGGGAATTTCGCCCATGTGTCCGGACATGGGCAGTGCTTGCTATTCTAGCTATTCCGAGATTTTGATAGTATTTAATAGTAATAAGAAAAATAAACGATAATGGTGTCGTTTTTCTTCTTGCCAACAAGAAAAATATATGATATTATAAAACGATAACGACGTCGTTTTTATAAAATTTTGAGGTGGACGCTATGCCAAAAGTTAAAAATGAATATTTGGAAAACAAAAGAAACCAAATTTTAGACGCTGCATTTGCAGTGTGTAAGCGAAAACCCGCCTATGATATTACAATGACAGACATTGTATCAGAAACGGGTATGAGTCAGGGAGGAGTATATAAATATTTTAATAATATTGATTTAGTGCTTGCAGCGCTCATTGATAAGGCAAATACACAGGGCAACTACATTGAGCAAATAGATAAAATTATGGAATCCGGAAATTCATTGGATGTTATCTTACACAATCTGTTTTTGGTTTCCGAACAGTATTTTTCTGATATGTTGATAAGTTATAATAAAGTTCTTTTTGAACTTAGTACATTTTTTGCGTATAATCCAGAGCGGAATGAACGGATCAACAAAAATGTAACCACTTCATCAACCTTTGGCTATTTATCACAATGTGCATCAAAAATTATTATAACAGGAGCAGAGAGTGGATATTTCATGCCTGTTATGCCAATAGAAGACATTCTGGCGTTTATCATAGCTTCATTTGATGGCATTATACGAGATGTAACTCTTTCTAAATGCTATTTGGGAAAAAGTATACCGAAATCGAGTGTTGCTTTTAATGAGAAAAGCTTGATTCACTGTTTATATATTAGCACCATGTCTTTGCTAGGAAAAAATCTAAATGATGAAAGAGGTAGCTTATGAAAAAAATAGTGTTAGCATTAATAATAATTTTATCTGGATTATTGATGGGGATTACAGTTCATGGCACACAGGAAACTGAGTTGATGGCAAGTAGTTATGATATAAACGGATATTCTATTGCTTACTATGAAAACGATAAAATTATGTATCAGAATTATGGTGACGGAATAAATGAAAAGTCTGTATTTGAACTTGCTTCCAATGGTAAGGTGCTCAGTGCTTATATCGCTTTAAAGTTAGTTGATGAGGGAAAACTTAATCTTGAAGATAAAATCGCATCTTTCTTAGATCCTGATCTGCTTACCGATGATGAAAGAATATATAACATAACTTTGAAACAATTGTTATGTCATACAGCAGGTTTTTCTCCTTCTTTTGAATTTGGCATTGATAAGAAAATATATTCAGATCCCGGTGAAAAATTTTGTTATTCTGGAGTTGGATATATTTATTTACAAAATGTAATTGAAAACGTTAGTGGCATGAAAATAGAACAGGCAGCGCAATATTATGTCTTTGAGCCTTTTGGAATGAATAACAGCACTTTTGAACATATCAGAACAGTTACGCCTTATATGAATTTATCTTCGGTTGTAATATATATATTCACTGTTTTTATTATAGTGTTTATTGTACTTTTATTGGCTGCTTTCGTTATGAGGAAGATAACAAAATCCCAATTTTTCTCCTATAAAACCAGCCTGATTGTTTGTTTTATTATAGCTGGTATTGTGAACACATTTCTTCTGTTTGTTTTTGTATCAAAAGTAGTGTTTGCTTTTGAAGTATGTTTTGTATTAATGGGAGTATCTTTATTGTTAACCCGAAAATACACTAAAATTTTTTATGCTATTATACCAGTAGAAGTAATTCTCATTTTGGGTTTAGGATTTGTAATTCCTGTTAGCATACCAGTTACAAATGATATAGTGGCAAAAGCACCAAATTGTGCATATACCCTAAAATCTACAAGTGAAGATATGGCTATATTTTGTCAGGAACTAATAAAAGAATATTATAGTAGTGATGGAGCTGTAAAAGAAATGTTTTCTGCTGCTGTGAACATTGATGCTGATAATAGTTGGGGGTTGGGTATTGCCATAGAATCTGAAAGCAAAGGAGAAACTTATTGGCACTCTGGCATTAATCCCGGATTTCAGAGTCTTTTTGTGCTATATCCTTTGCAGAATAAATATGTAATTATTCTTACAAATAGCGACAACGGGTTGCTGTTTTCAAAAGAGATAGCAAAAGACTTTTTAGAAATAGACGGGAATTGGGACATTAAAAGGTAAAAGATATATATGTAACAGCAGTGTCAAATATTATATGATTGAAGTAGGTGATTATAATGAGTAAAATAGTAGTATTATCTTTTTCAGAAGAAGAGGAAAAAGCCTGTCAGAGATTGTTGCAAATTATAAGTGAAAGTTCCGACGATGAAAAGTTTGGAGAAATAGAAGGGCTTGAAATGCTGATAAATACAGTGCTTCTTGAATGTAATAAAAGCGTGTAAGGTGTATATTTCCATGAATGTGGAATTGTAATGGAAAAAGATTTTCTTTTTGAAAAACAGGAGCAGCATGATATAGTAAACACATAGAAGGAACAACCGCCCACAAGGTGGGTTGACCAAACAATGTAGATAGAAAATCCACCCCACTGCCAGTCAAAATCAGGGGTGGTTTTTCTATGTATGGTTACTTACAAAACGTAAAAACAAATAAAGGTGATTATGAAACTTTTATATTTAGAAGATGTCTATAAAACGTGGAATGATATTCTTGTGATTGGGAAAACCATAGAGCGGGATAACAAGAAAATTCATATTGTTAGTATGACTTTAGGTGACGAGGCGGAATTATATATTATTGAGCCATATAATGAACCGGAAAATGACAGTAATAGAAAAAAGGGTGTTTGCAATCAAAGAAAAATACTGAAAGGAAACACAGGAAGTGGAGTAAGCAAAGACAGTTATTTACAATGCAGTGAATTTTGTCTGGGTAATCAACGGTTGCAGGTACGGAGTGGTTCGGGCGGTTCATTAAAATATGCAACAGAAAATTATGAGGTAATCAAATTATTTTTTGATATGCTTCATGCGGGTTGGATTATTCCCGAATGGTTGAAGAATGAGGAATGGGATAATTTACAGTTAGTTACTTTAAGCATTGCAGATGTGAAAAAATTACCCGAATATTCATCAGAAATGCCTATTATCATTAAGCATTCTCCTGGTTTTAGCCATTACATAGTTGAAAAAACAATCACTTTGAATGTAGGGAAAAGCTGTTCTTTTAGTTTCGCAGACAATTGCGGGGATAAGGTGCAGTGCTATATAAACAATGTTGTTTTAATAGATGTGTGGAAAGATACGGAAGAAAAATTCAGTGATCCAAGATATGCGGAAAGATTTTCAGAGGAACAAATACAGGAAATAAAAAATTGTCATTATGAAATGTTGGAGCAAAGCTGTCCAAAAGGAATGTGCTATATCGGCATAGAATATGAGTGCACCAAGGATTTGAGCTTGCAATTTTATTCCAAAGATTTTTTAAAGTCTGTTCCTGAAACGCAGAAAGGAAGCGCTGTCTTGTCATTTATGAGATTAAAGCCTGATAAAGAAACAGGGACACACGATCTTCCGCTGAAAGGTTGTGTGATACAGACAGCAGTTTCGCCGGATACGTCTAAAATGCCGGCAGAATTATTTTTGTATTTGGTAAAAGAAGATGAGTGGGAAGAAAATGTATAGTGATGGCAAATTCTTATTTGGCTAATTGAAAAATTGACGGAAAGGATTGAGATTATGATTACGGATTCATTTGACAACAAAACGGAGCCTATATTTACACTGAAAGATTTTTATGGAGAGAGAAAAATGATGCTTGATACTTGCGTCATCATTTTTTCCAAAGAAATCTACGAGACCGTTTTGGCCGCTTATTCTTGCACGAAAATCACTGAAATCAATGCGGTGAATGGGGCGGTTCCAATTTATAAATTCAGTCATGAAGGAAAAGATATTGCCTTTTATTTGTCTGCAATCGGTGCTACAGGGACATCCGAGTATTGTATCG
>CAMWWJ010000227.1 GCA_947177925.1 uncultured Lachnospiraceae bacterium | reverse complement strand
GTACAAATTTTTAATATCCTTATCAAATAAAATGCTCCAGCCAAACTTTAACAGGTTAAATGCCCGCATTCTTCCTTTTACATAAAAATCTCCCTGAAAGATCGTCCGTTCAAAATCCGGTATGATAGTAATATGATTGCCGAAGAGCGGGTAAAACATACTTATGAATCCAAGTGCTTCTCCTGTGGCGCCCGGATCTCCAAAACCAAAGAGAATATTTCCTTTGACCTTTTTCGGGCTTATATGCTTTAAAAATTTCAAAATCTGTTGTCTGCCTTTTGTAATCGCCCGTCTGCTTTCTTCCCTTTCCAGAACCTCTTTGTACCAGTAAATGGTTTCCTTCAGGTTTTCAAGCTTTTCTTTTATATTAAGAATAGTGTACTTGATATTTCTTACTTTTTCAAATACTTTTTGGAAAAACAGCTTTACTTTTTGGAAAAATCCCTTTATGGACCAGACAATCTTCCGGAACACGGAAACCTTCTCTTCCCCATCCCGGTTCTCCAATGCCTCCATCTCCTCTGAATCGTCCAGCTCTTGCGGCATTTCTTCCGGGAAGGTTGTCCACCTTGTCATACTTGCATATTCTTCCTGCTTTTTTTCTTTCTTGTCTGCTTTCTTTGTTTCCTTTTTTCTTTTTTTCTTTTTCTTATGCGGCTTTTCGTCCTTTACAGTTTTCCCGCCAAGCACATCATAAACCGGAATGCCAAGCAGATATAGAATGCAGGATAATTTTTCCTCGTATTTTATTTTTCCATAGATAAGCGGAAATAACCATGAAATCCGCCCATGAATGAGCAGCCTTTCCTGCTTCTCTCCTTTTATCCGGTATACGGCAGGACAAAAAAGCGCCAAAAGAAGCAATACCAGCAGAAAAACCAGCAGGCACAAAAGTATGATTCCTATGATTTTTAGTATCGTTAAAAAGAGCGCCATTTTGCTTCCTCCAAAACAAGGAGTTTTTCTTTAAACTGCCATGTACCATAGACGGCAAAAAAGTCCGTAACCATACGGGCAGCCAGCTTTACCGCCATTTCATAGGAAGAAGCAAGTCCTATGATGTGCAGCTGCTCCTTAGGGAAATATTTTTGTTTTAACATTCCCACATGGAAAATATCAAACAAATCACTGCCCTCTGAAAGCGCAATCACATAAACACTTAATTGTCCGGCATTTCTACGGATTTTACGGATTATTTTCTTTTTCTTTTTTTGGATGTTTTCATCACAATACAATTTGCTGTAAAAAGTCATCGTTTTTTATTTCCATTCCATAAAAGTATACCATGTGCACGAATTGTTAAACAAAATCAGTATATCACATTTTCATAAGAAAGCCTATAGAAAGATTTTCATTGACATTTTTCCTGTTTTCGTACAATAATTCTAATAGTAACATTTTTTTGTAGGAGAAGGGTTTTATGAAATCAGTAGCAAGAATGGCTTTAGAAACCGGAATGATCATCGGGGAGGATGTATATTCCTATCAGAATGTACTTGTTGCAAAAGAAAATACTGTGGTTGACAAACAGCTTATTTCAAAGCTTTCCAGATATTCCATTATGTGCGTCAGCATTAAAGAGCCTGCAGACATGACAGTTACCCGTTATGAACGGGTTCGGTTAAGCAGTTCCTTTAAAAATTTTGAAGCTGTATACGAAAATAATTTAAAAGCCTACAAATATATGATAGATGATTTTCTCTGGAGCAAAACTCCTGTGAATCCCACTTTTCTTCTTCAGATTCACGATAATATAAGAAACTGTACCGGAAGCGGCGAACAGCTTTTGGATATGCTCTATCACTTATTGCCAGGTAAGGATAATCTTACTTATGCCCATTGCCTGAATGCCGCACTGATTGGAAATGTTTTCGGCACATGGATTTCGCTTTCGGAGGATGACTTAAAAACCTTGACTCTTTGCGGATTTTTTTATGATATCGGCAAATTGAAGCTGCCGGACCATCTTATATGGAAACCGGATAAATTAACTGATTTTGAATATAACTGGATGAAGACCCACACCACCCTTGGATATGAGTTATTAAAAAATCAGGATTTAAACGACTCCATAAAAAATTGCACGCTCCTTCATCATGAACGCTGCGATGGTTCCGGTTATCCTAAAAAGCTAAAATGCGATGAAATCGACCGTTTTTCTAAATATATAGCCATTGTGGATTCCTATGCATCCATGATCTTCGCCAAAACCTGCCGTGGCTCTCTCTCCCCCTTCCAGATCATTGGAAATTTTGAAAAGCAGGGTTTTGAAAAGTATGACGAAATTGTTTTAAAGCTCATATTGAAAAAGTTAGCCTATGCCCAGTCAGGCAGACATGTACGCCTCTCCGACGGCACAGAGGCAGATGTAATGCTCATTAACGAAGACAAATTGTCTTCCCCTATTGTGAAGAGCGGAGAGACCGTTATAGATTTAAAGGAATATCCCAATCTGGAGATTTCTGCAATCCTGTAGGTACGGAAAGCAGCAGGGATTAGGCGAAAAAAGTGAAATGCTTCCTAAAAATAAGGACATTGCACGAAATACATCGTGCAATGTCCTTATCTTCTCTTTTACATTCAAAAATACTTCTTGTTTCCCCATAGATTTGCTTTCTTCAAATCCAGGTACTCGTTATAAGCTTTTTCCAGAATTTGCTTTTCATTTGCAAATTTCAGCAGATGATAGGCTTCATGATATTTATAAAACCCGGAATCCACAAAATACTCTTCACGCTGTGGTTTACTGTAATAGCTGTCTGCCATCATTAAATACCAGTGGACGTCTTTTTCCACCACATCCTCCGGTACGTTAAAGGTATATTCACTTTTTCCTATATATTTAATAATGGATGCTCTTGCACCTGACTCTTCCAGCACTTCTCGCAGTGCTGTATCTTTAAATTCTTCATCAGGCTCTACAGTTCCTTTCGGCAGTACCCAGCCTTCGTATTTATTTTTGAAATTTTTATACAAAAGCAGTATCTTGCCCCGAAAAATAACCACACCGCCACAGCTTGTTGCCTCAATCATTGCAATCCCTCCTGTATTTGGTGTGTCCTATCACATGACCTTAGAATTAGTATAGAACATTTCAGGAAAGAAAGCAACCCAAATCAGCCTACGACTCTTTTTAGTGTATCTAAAAGCACATCTGTATCAAAGGGTTTTGAAATGAATTCATCAGCTCCCATTTTAATCGCCTCAACCATTTTAGCCTTTTGTCCGGCAGCCGTTACCATAATTACCTTTGCATCCTTCTGGAATTCCTTGATTTCCGTTAATGCTGCAATACCATCCTTTACAGGCATGGTAATATCCAATGTGACAAAATCCGGCTTCAACTCCTTATACTGGTCAATACCTTCCTGCCCATTCGTAGCTTCTCCTGCAATTGTATATCCGTTGGTTTCAAGAATGGTTCTTAAAATTTTCCTTGATGTTCTGGAATCATCCACAATAAGTGCCTTTGCCATAATATCCTCCTAAATATAATTATGTAGTATTAGCCTATTGAAAATTCTGAATCAATAGATAAAATAAAATGCACCACTTTACTTTGAATAGTTATGGGAAATACGCAGAATTGTCTTCCCTTGATTATAGTCGGATTTTCATAGAAGCTCGGGGGGAGCATATCCACGTTTACATTTTCATGGCTTACTTCCGAAGCAAATAACCCATTGATACAGTTTGTAAATTCACCAACGGAATCAAGTGCATCCAAATCCACTTTTTCAAACTCTTCATCCGCATAAATAGAAGCCATCTTTAAAAGGCTGTCACCGTTTCCGGCAAACCCGGAGTATATGGAATAATCTCCTTCCAGCTTTTGAACTGCACAATTATCCACATTCAATTCGTCTACCAAAAATGCCTTTGACACATAGGCGCCGGAATCAATAAGACGGATAATGGTACGGATGGCAATGCCGCAGATACGGTTGCAGGATTCGCTGTTGTTAGGTAAAAACAGCTTTACTGTCCTGTCAATGTCCCCGCTTACCAAATCATCCATATCCGAGTGGGTAAAGCCCTGCTTCTCCTGATATTTTGCAAGCTCATCATCTATATCTTCCAGACTCATATAACCCTTGTCAATAATTGTCTGTACAAAAAGCATATACACATTTCCCTGCTTTTTCAACAACTGACCGATTTGTTCTTCTGTCAGATACCCCTTTTCCACTGCAATGTCACCAAACCGTTTATCCATGATTGCCTGAAGTCTGTTTACTTCATCAGCCTGCTCCTTTGTCATCAGTTTTTCTGCCACTGCAATCAATCCGAGCTTTACACGGATACTCTTTTCCTGTTCAATCACTTCTTCCAGCTGCTGGGAAGTAAGCCGATTGACAGATACTAAATAATTTCCAAATATTTGATCAAACATGTTTTAACCTCCTCTGCTTGTACTATTATACACTATATTCGAAAAAAAAGATAGAATTACTTTCCAAAATATTCATCAAAAATCCTTCTTGCCATGGGAACCGCATAATCTCCACCCGATCCTGCCCCTTCCACGATAATCGTAACCGCTATCTGCGGGTCCTCCACCGGGGCAAAACCGGTAAACCATGCATGACTGTCCGCCTTTTCCCCATTAAATTCTGCAGATCCTGTCTTTCCGGCTGCCGTATAAGAAAGACCCTTTAGCTTGGTGGCAGTTCCGTTTTCCACAACACCTGCCATCAGGCCTTTCAAAAATCCCGCTTCGTCTGCCGTCATAATATCAGCCTCTTTTGTTGGGGAATATTGTTTCATGACAGATCCGCTGTAATTTTCAATCCTGTCTATCACATATGGCCGCATAAGCTTTCCGCCATTTGCAATGGCGCAGGTAAGCATATTCAAATGCAGCGGTGTCATCTGGGTTTTCCCCTGCCCGATTACAGTCTGCATCACATCATAAGTATCATCCGAAGAAGTAAGCACATAGCTGCTTTTGTTGGAAACAATATCGGTGGGAAGCGATGCATTGAACAAAAGTCCGCTTAAATCCTTTTCCATCTGGTCCAAATCCAGTGTAAGCCCGATATTCACAAAAGAAGAATTACAGGACTTTTCAAAAGACTTTTGAAAATTAACGCGTCCATGGCTGCTTCCATGATAACAGTTGATTTTGTGTCCCTCATAAACAAAGCTTCCTGCACACTGATAAGAATAGCCTTCCACATTTCCCTGATTCTGTCTGTAATATTCCAATGCAGTAATTATTTTAAAGGTGCTTCCCGGCGGATATAGGCCCTGTGATGCCCGGTTTACCAGAACGCTGCTTGTATCGTCCCCAATCAGCTCGTCCCAAAGAGCAACAATCTGATTGGGATCGAAATCCGGCTTGGAAACCATTGCCAGTATCTTTCCGGTAGAAGGTTCCGACACTACGATTGCTCCCGAATAGACTCCCAAAGCATTGTAAGCTGACTTTTGAAGAGCAAGATCCAGTGTGGTGACCACATTATCCCCATAATTTTTTTCAGAGCCAATTTCATTTTTAATCCGTTCTCCAATAAAGGCGTTAGAGGTTAACAGATGAATGTTGCCAAGCGCCTCAACCCCTGTTTTTCCTTTTGTAGAATAGCCCACGATA
>CAMWWJ010000226.1 GCA_947177925.1 uncultured Lachnospiraceae bacterium | reverse complement strand
CAGCAGGAGAGAAGCAATGATGGTTCCGGAGAGATGGCAGATACGATGGCTTCTTCCATGAAAACCATGAATACAGTTATGCCGATTTTATCTGCTGTATTTTGTTATACGCTTCCTGCAGGTATGGGTCTTTATTGGGTTGCAGGTTCCGTAGTAAGAAGTATCCAGCAGGTGATTATCAATAAGCATATTGATAAGCTGGATTTAAATGAGATTATTGAAAAGAATAAAGATAAAAGTGCCAAGAGAATGGAAAAGGTAAAAGAAAATCAAGCCAAGCTTCAACAGTATGCAAATATGAGTACAAAAGGTATTGGCGGCACTGTAAATACCAAAAATTATTCGCAAAAGGCAAAAGAAGCGGCAGAGAAAGCAATGGATACAGAAACAGGAAGTGCAAAAACTTCATCTTCTTCTGCAAAGCCCGGAAGTCTGATGGCAAGAGCAAATATGGTTAAGGATTATAACGAAAGAAATAATAAAGATAAAAAGTAGGGAGGTTATTACAATGGAATACAAAAAATTTTCTGCAAAAACGGTTGAAGATGCAATTACGGAAGCATGTAAAGAATTTTTAGTGACAAGTGACAGACTTGGACATAACGTAATAGAAGAAGGTTCTTCCGGTTTCCTTGGAATCGGTTCTAAGCCTGCTGTAATTGAAGCATGGATAAAGGAAGAAGAAAAACCGGCTTCTCTTGAAGATGAAGCAAAGGATTTTTTGAAGAATGTTTTTGCGGCTATGAATATGGCAGTTGTGGTTGATGTAAATTATGATGAAGAAAACAGAAATATGGATATTGATTTGAGCGGTGATGAAATGGGTGTTTTGATTGGAAAGAGAGGACAAACCTTGGATTCCCTTCAGTATCTTGTTTCTCTGGTAGTCAATAAAAATCAGGAAGGTTATATTCGTGTTAAAGTAGATACAGAAAATTACAGACAGAGAAGAAAAGAAACTTTGGAAAATCTTGCAAAAAATATTTCTTACAAGGTAAAGAGAACAAAACGTTCTGTTTCCTTAGAGCCAATGAACCCTTATGAAAGAAGGATTATCCACTCAGCTCTCCAGAATGACAAATATGTTACGACGCATAGTGAGGGAGAAGAGCCTTTTAGAAGAGTTGTGGTTTCTCTTAAGAGATAAATTGACATTGATTGTCCTGTGTTTATGAAGTATAGTAAACACAGGACATATTAAATTAATGAAATATTTGGTGTAAATATGAAAACAGACACAATAGCAGCAATTGCAACGGCGCTTTCTGATTCCGGTATCGGAATTATTCGTATCAGTGGAAGTGAAGCAGTAGAGATTGCAGATAAAATTTATGCTTCTAAGAATAGAAAAAAGCATTTAAGAGATGTGATGAGCCATACAATTCACTATGGATTTATTATAGATAATGATGAAATTGTAGATGAAGTTATGGTTATGGTTATGCGAGCGCCTAAAAGCTATACTGCGGAGGATACAGTTGAAATAAATTGTCATGGCGGTGTTTTGATGATGCGCCGTATTTTAGAACTCGTTTTAAAAGCGGGAGCAAAAATGGCAAAGCCCGGAGAGTTTACAAAGCGTGCTTTTTTAAATGGAAGAATGGATTTATCAGAAGCGGAAGCTGTTATGGATATGATTCATGCAAAAAGTGAATTGTCCCTGAAATCTTCTGTCAAGCAGCTAAAAGGTTCTGTTTCTCAAAAAATAAAAAGTTTACGTTCTAAGCTTATTTACGAAATAGCATTTATAGAATCGGCCTTAGATGATCCGGAACATATCAGTCTGGAAGGATACCAGGAAGTACTAGAAGAAAAATTAACAGGTCTTATTTTAGAAATCGATGCACTTTTGAATTCTGCGGAGAATGGAAAAATTGTAAAAGAAGGGATTAATACGGTTATTGTAGGAAAACCAAATGCTGGAAAATCTTCTTTTTTGAATTTACTGATAGGAGAAGAAAAAGCAATTGTAACGGATGTGGCCGGTACTACAAGAGATGTGCTGGAAGAGCAGATTAAGCTGCATGGTATCTGCTTGAATGTGATTGATACTGCAGGAATTCGTTTTACAGAAGATATTGTAGAAAAAATAGGAGTCCAGAAAGCAAGAAAGTATGCGGCTGATGCCGATTTAATCCTTTATGTTGTGGATAGCTCCATTCCTCTCGATGAAAATGACATGGATATTATGCAGACAATAGGTTCAAAAAAATGTATTGCTATTTTAAATAAGACAGATTTGGAAACTGTTGTCACAGAAAAAAACTTATGGGATGCTTTTATGGAAAGTTCCATGAAAGTTTCTGCTGCGGACGGTAATGCGGATTTTGAAAAAAAATCAGATAGAATTCATATTATAAAAACTTCAACAAAAGATGTAACAGGCATTGATGTTTTTGAAGAGACGATTCAAAATATGTTTTTCAAGGGTGAAATTTCTTTTGAAAACGAAGTATATATTACAAATATACGACATAAAGAAGCTCTTATGGAAACAAAAAATTCTCTTCTTTTAGTCCAAAAAAGTATAAATGACAATATGCCGGAGGATTTTTATACGGTAGATTTAATGAATGCTTATACTTCTCTTGGGCTTATTATAGGAGAAGAAGTTTCTGATGATTTGGTGAATGAAATTTTCTCTAAATTTTGTATGGGAAAATAAGGGAAAGGCATAGGTTTTCATATGTCCAATGATAAAGAAAAAAATTTTTTAATGGACACAGTAGATGTCTGTGTTATTGGTGCGGGTCATGCGGGCTGTGAAGCAGCTTTGGCTTGTTCGCGTCTTGGTTTTGAAACGGTTATGTTTACGGTAAGCGTGGACAGTATTGCTTTGATGCCCTGTAATCCGAATATAGGCGGTTCTTCAAAAGGGCATTTGGTAAGGGAAATAGATGCGCTTGGCGGAGAGATGGGAAAAAATATCGACAAAACCTTTATTCAGTCCAAAATGTTAAATTTATCAAAAGGACCTGCCGTACATTCTCTTCGCGCGCAGGCAGATAAAGCGGATTATACCCGTGAAATGAGAAAGGTTTTGGAAAATCAGGAGCATTTGACAATAAAGCAGGCTGAGGTCTGTGAAATTTTATGGGAAGATATTTCTGAAGAATCTTTATTGGAAGATAAAGGGACAAAGAAAAAAAGAGTTCTCGGTGTAAAAACTTTTACCGGTGCTGTGTACCAAAGTAAAGCAGTTATTTTATGCACGGGTACTTATTTAAAGGCGAGATGTCTCTGTGGGGAAGCGATTACTTATACAGGACCAAACGGACTGCAGGCAGCGAATCATCTTTCGGATTCTTTGCGAGATATGGGAATTGCATTGCAGCGCTTTAAAACAGGTACGCCCGCTAGAATGGATAAAAGAAGTATTGATTTTTCAAAGATGGAGGAACAGACAGGAGATGAAACGATAGTACCTTTTTCTTTTTCTACCAATCCCGTGGATGTGCAAAAGGAACAGGTTTCCTGTTATTTGACTTATACCAATGAACAGACTCATGAAATTATTCGTTCTAATTTAGATCGTTCTCCTATTTATGCCGGTATTATAGAAGGAACAGGACCAAGATATTGTCCTTCTATTGAAGATAAAGTGGTTAAGTTTTCTGATAAGAACCGTCATCAGGTTTTTATAGAGCCGGAGGGTTTACATACCAATGAAATGTATGTGGGAGGAATGTCTTCTTCCCTTCCGGAAGATGTACAGCTTGCTATGTATCGCACTGTTCCCGGACTGGAGCATTGTAAAATTGTCAGAAATGCTTATGCGATTGAATATGACTGCATTGATGCTAATCAGCTTTATCCGACTTTGGAGTTTAAGAATGTTTCAGGTCTTTTTGCCGGGGGACAGTTTAATGGGAGCAGTGGCTATGAAGAAGCAGCAGCACAGGGATTGATGGCTGGTATCAATTGTGCACTTTCCCTGTCCGGAAAAAAGCAAATTGTTCTTGACAGATCTCAGGCATATATTGGTGTATTAATTGACGACCTGGTGACGAAGGATAACAGGGAACCTTACCGTATGATGACTTCACGTGCAGAGTATCGTCTTCTTTTGAGACAGGATAATGCCGATTTAAGATTGCGTAAAACAGGATATGAGGTTGGACTTGTATCCGAGGCGGATTATAAAAGTTTGCTTGATAAAGAGCAAATGATTGCAGAAGAAATAGAAAGACTGAAGGAAACAAAGGTAGGAGGATCAGCTTCTATTCAGCAGTTTTTAGAAGCACATGGAAGTAACAGTTTAAAAACAGCAGCTTCTTTAGCAGAGCTTATGTGCAGACAGGAGCTTTCCTATGAAATTTTAGAAGAAATTGATGGAAACAGAAAAGCGCTTCCGCCAGATGTGATTCAACAGGTTGAAATTGAAATAAAGTATGAAGGATATATTGAGCGTCAAATGCGTCAGGTAAAGCAGTTTAAGAAGATGGAAAAGAAGCTGCTTCCGAACAACTTGAATTATGATGATGTACCAAGTCTTCGTATAGAAGCAAGACAAAAGTTAAAAGCTTTTCGGCCGGTTTCAGTAGGACAGGCTTCCCGTATTTCCGGTGTATCACCGGCAGATATTTCAGTACTGTTGGTATATTTGGAGCAATATGCACATGAGTGATTTATCTTATATCGAATTATTTATAGTAACTTTTCTAGTAAGAAAGGCATGGAAATCTTATGTATGATGTAAAGCAGTTTAAGGAGGATTTATCAGAATTTAATATTACTTTATCCGACCTTCAGATACAGCAGTTTATAACATACTATGAGCTGCTTGTAGAATGGAATGGATTTATGAATTTAACTGCAATTACAGAATACGAAGAGGTATTAAAAAAACATTTTGTTGACAGTCTTTCTTTGGTGAAAGTGTGTGACCTCACAAAAGAAATGTCTCTGATTGATATTGGAACAGGCGCCGGTTTTCCGGGAATTCCTTTAAAGATAGCTTTTCCAAATTTAAAGATTACTCTTTTGGATTCTTTGCATAAGCGTGTCCAGTTTTTAAATACTGTGATAGAAAAACTGACTCTTATTAATATTGATACGATACATGGAAGAGCAGAAGACTTCGCAAAGCCGGGCTCTCTGCGTGAGCAATATGATATCTGTGTTTCCCGTGCTGTTGCAAATTTGACAACTCTGTCAGAATATTGTATTCCTTTTGTAAAGCGTGGAGGAGTTTTTGTTTCTTATAAATCGGAAAAGCTTTTAGAAGAAAAGCAGGAAGCAGAAGAGGCAATATCTATTTTAGGTGGAAGTGTAGAGAAACAGGTACAATTTATGTTACCGGATTCTGATATTTGCCGCAATCTTTTTGTGATTAAGAAAATAAAAGATTCACCAAAGAAGTATCCGAGAAAAGCAGGGATTCCGGCAAAGGAGCCATTGAAAAATAAATGAAAGATGTGATAGAATTATGACTGAAGAAAATAATTTTTCTTTTAGAGAGATGCAGCATAGCCTTTTGGCAGAAGCGGAAGGATTGAAAAAAAACATAAATGAAAATTTATCCCGTATTGCAGAGATAGATAAGTATCTGGATTCTATTTATGGTCGGGAAGAAGAAAATTTTAAAGTTTTTTCTCCGCGAAATGTAGAGCATATTTATAGGGACGATATATC
>CAMWWJ010000225.1 GCA_947177925.1 uncultured Lachnospiraceae bacterium | reverse complement strand
ACACATTTTAGGCATATTGCGGCATGGACGCCGCTATATGCCGACCCGAACGGTACCAGCACCCTCTCCGGGCTGTTTAGGAAACCTGCTGTCAAAAACACCGCCGTGAATCCTTCCCCCTCCCTCTTTTGCGTCCCTTCAGCCACTCCTGAAATCCCTCATCAACCTTATGCATAAGTACTACTTTTCTACAAAAGCCCCTTGAAAATACTTATCATATATCTGAAAAAACTCCACCGTATCCATATCTTCCCCCGCTGCCAGCGTAACACTGTCCCAAAGCCCTTCATTCAGATTCCGCACCTGACTTTTCACAAAGTCATCATAAACCTGGTTAAAGGCTTCCTTTTTTCTCTGTTCCACGATTTTTACTTTATTGGCATCGGTTTCCTTCCGGTCAAAGGTGCTGACACATTTAATAATGTAATAACCATACTCTGTTTCCACCACATCGCTGACGGCATCCGTACTCAGGTTAAAAGCGGCTTCCTCAAGAGCGGCTTCCATTTCTCCTTTGCCAAAGGAATAGGTGCTGTTTTCATCCTCACTGTACTGGTTGATCAATGTATCAAAATCTTCACCGGACTTAGCCAGCACTAATATTTCCTTTGCCCTTTTTTCCGTGGCAGCCTTCGTTTCTTCCGTATAGGGAATCCGGTTCTTTTCACCGTCTAAGGAATAGTTTTTTAGGAAAATCACTTTTACCGTAATGGTTCTTGCTTCATCATCGCTTATTTCCGGGTTCACATCCTGTATAATGGAATAATAAATCTTATCCGCAAGGGCATATTCCCCATAAAGCTGCTCAATCAACTGCTCATCCGCATCCAGATACTCTATTTCTCCGGCGGAAAGGGTTTCGTAATACTCCAAAGCCGCCTGGCTCACGAGTTTCTGCTCATGTTCTGAAAGTGCAATCTCATGTTCCTGTGCCAGAAGGTTCATAGTCTTGATCTGGGCAACTCTTGCAATAACAGTGTCCTTTACCTTCTCTTCAAGCGTATTATCCTCAAGCCTGGTATTCCAGATCTGGGCTCCATAAATGCTTTCGTACTGATTTTTCGTATTCAGAAGATAGACCTTGATTTCCGGCAACATGCAGGAGCTTTTTCCAATGCGGAATACTTCATTTGCTGCAAATCCTGTTGTGAGCACTACCTTTGTTTCATTTTCCTTATCTTCTGTTCCTTTTTTGCAGCCTGTTACTGCTGCTGCCAGAAATATCAAAAGGACCATGAATACTATCATTCCTTTTTTTCCGTTTCCTTCTCTCACTTTGTATAATCCTCCACTATGATTTTACTTCCCTTAACAGATTTCTCCACCAGAATCTTTTCCGGTATCCGTTCCCGAAGCTCCGGTACATGGGAAATGATTCCAATCATCCGGTCATGCTCCACAAGGGAATAAAGAGCCTTTACCGCCTGGTCCAAAGACTCTCCGTCAAGGGCGCCAAAGCCCTCATCCACAAACAAAGTCTCCACCTGGATTCCTCCCCTGCTTTGCTGTATCACATCGCTAAGCCCTAAGGATAAGGACAGGGATGCCTTAAAAGCCTCCCCCCCGGACAAAGTTTTTACCGAACGGCTTTTTCCCGTATAATGGTCAAATACAGCAATTTCCAGATTGTCCTTGGTCCTGCCGTCTCCTACTTCCAAAACCCGTTCCAGCAAAAAACGGTTCCCGGTCATTTTCTCAAATCGAAGATTAGCCGCCTCTAAAATCTCATCGAAATATCCGGTAAGCACATATTGTTCAAATACAAGCCTTTTTTTATTATTCCCTGCGGCAGTATTTTCCAATCCTTTTATAATCCCATATTCTTCCTGTACTTTTTCCCATTGCTCCAGCTTTTCCTTAAGTCCCTTTATGACTCTTTTCATGGTATCTAAACCTATGACCAGTTTTTCCTTTTCCTTTAATGCCTCGTCACGTTTTTTCTTTATTTCCTCCGCTTCCTGCTTTAATAAGGACAAATCCATTCGTTCCAGCTTTTTGCATTCTCTGGCAAGCGCCTTGCTTTGCTCGGTAAGAGTATGGAGCTTTTTCTGATAAGCATCCAGCTTTTTCCTTTCTGCCTCCAGCCTCTCCGGCTCCATCCGTTTTTCCAAGAAGGCTTTCTCCCCTGAAAACTTCTGTTCCTTCAATGCTTCCTTCCAGCGGGCGGCTGCTTCCTTTTCCCTTTCCTTTGTCTGTTCCTTTTCCTTTTTTGCAGCCTGCAACAGGGAGCTTACGGAAATAAGCTCTTTTTCCAGCGCCTCCCACTGTCTTCTCTTTTCTTCATAAACAGGCTTTAAGGAGCACAACGCTTCCTGGTCCATATGCTCTGACTCCTTATTCTGTCCTTTCCATAAAGCACATACGGTTTCTTTGTTTTTTTCTATTAGTTTACCTAATCTTTCCTTCTTTTCCGAAGCTTCCCCGGAAAGCTCTTCTGACTGGAGACTAAGAGCCTGCACCCGCTCCATCATTTTGCTTGCTTCCCCATGAATTTGAAACAGCTCTTTATCTTCTCTTTCATATGCTTCCTTTAGCGCCCTTAGCTCTTCTTCGCTTAAAATACCTTCCTCTGCCTTGGCAATGTGCGGGTGTGTCAGGGAGCCGCAGACAGGGCAGGGCTTTCCCTCTTCTAAAAGAGAGGCAGCAAGACCAATGGCAGCCCGCTTTCGTTCTCTATCCTTTTCCTCGTACAAATCCTTTTTCTTCTTTACGATCTGTTCCTTTTCTTCATAGCTCTTTTGGCTGCTTTCTAATTTCTTTTCCTCTTTTTTCCTTTGCTTTTCCTTTTCGGACAGATTCTCCTTTAATTGCAGTAGATCTTCTGATAAATGGAAAAGCTCCTCAAAAACGGCTTCCTTTTCCTTGAAAATCTTCAGTTCCTTTTGTTTTTCCTTTCGTTCTCTTTCTTTGGAAATATAATCTTTTTCTTTTTCCGTCACTTCCAGAACTGCCTTTTTCTGCTCCGTCCATTCTCTATAAGCTGCTTCTATATAAACCGCCTTCTGGGCAGCATCTACTGCTGCCTGGCGCTTTTTCATTTCCTCTTCGTCTGCTTTCAGCTCTGTCAGGCTCTTTTCTGTTTTTTCCTGCTCATCCAGCTTTCCGTTAGCCATTTTCGCCTGTTCCAGCTTTTTGTTTGCTTTTTCATATTGAAGCTCCAGTTTTTTGATTGCTTCCTCTTCCTTCTTTTTGAAAGCTTCCTTTTTCTTTTTTTCTTCCTCTAAATAGTCCTTAATCTGCTCATAGTGATAGCTTTCTCCCCCGATAAGCTCCTGCCAGGTTTCCTCTTCCATGGAAATATGTGCGATATCCTCATCCATTTTATCCTTTAAGGACTTTCCTTCTGCGTACAATGCCTTTGTCCTTGCCTTTAACTCCCCTGTAAATTTATCATACAGAGTGGTGCCGAAGATTTCCCGGAATATTTTCGTCTTGTCCTGGGGAGAGGCATACAAAAGCCTTGTAAATTCTCCCTGGGCAAGCATGGTGGTCTGCTTAAACTGTCTGTAATCCAATGCCAGAAGCTGCCGTATCCTTTTGGTAACTTCCTTTGGTCCTTCCACCACTGTACCATCCGGCAGAAAAAGCTTTGCCCGCTCCTTTTCCTCCGCCAGCTCTCCGGCTCCTGTTTTCCGCTTTTTGGGCCTGAAATATTTGGGATTTCTCTCAATCCTATAAACTTCTCCTTTATGGGAAAAAACCAGATTCACATAGGTCTCCGTCCCTTCCTTGGAAAAATCGCTTCTAAGTGTTTCCCTTTCCCGCATTTCTCCGCTTGTTTCCCCGTAAAGGGCAAAGGTGATTCCATCAAATATAGTGGTTTTCCCCCCTCCGGTGGGTCCTGTGATCAAAAACAATCCCTTTCCCTCAAATGGGGAAAAATCAATGGTTTCCTTTTCCCGGTACGGTCCCCAGGCAGAAAGTGTCATTTCAATAGGCTTCATGCTTTCCTCTCTTCATTCCTTCAAACTCTATTTCATAAGCGCTTTGTTCATCATTTCTTCTGCCACTGTAAGCTGCTCTTCACTCATGTCTTTTTCCTCTACATAAGTATAAAAATCCTGAAACAGCTCAATGCCGCTTTTTTTCTTTCTGGTAATCTGCTGCTTCCTTTGATTAGCGTTTGCTAACTCCTTTTCCTTTAGTATAATTTCCATGGCATTGGGATACACGCTCCGAAGCACTGCCATCGGCTCCATAAGCGCTTCCTCATTGGTAAGCACTGCCCGGATATAATCCTCTCTGTTTTCCAAGGCTGCAATCTGTTCCTTTGTAAGCTCCCACAGATTCCCTTCAATGGTACGCACCTCCCTAAGAGGCTTTAGGGGCATCTTTTTTACAACAACCTCTCCCGGCTTTAAAAGCTCCACCAGCTGTATGGTTTTGCTGCTGTTTTCCGAAAAGGAATATGCAAGAGGCGACCCGGCATAATATACGTGGTTTTCTCCTACCTTCTGTGCCTTATGGAGATGTCCTAATGCCACATAATCAAATTCCTCAAAAATAGTATGGGACACCATGTCGATTCCGCCTACATACACGGTATTTTCTGATTCAGAAAGCTCAGGTTCACAGTTTTTTCCGCCTACAAAGTAATGGGTCATAAGCACATTTCGCTTCCCTTTGTCCAGAGAAACGATTTCCTTCATGATTTTTTCCACTGCTTCTCCTTCCGTCTTTGCCTGAAGCTGCCCCGGTCTTACAAAAGGAAGCAGGTAAAAGTCCACCTCTCCGTATTCATCCTGTAAGGTTACCTTCTTCACCTGTCCCTCCCAGATGCCTGCAATATAGAGCCTGTTTTCTTCAAACAGCCTCCCCCCAAAGGAAAGCCGCTCCGGGGAATCGTGATTGCCGCTTATGACCATGGTAACGATGCCTTCCTTGACGCAGGCAGTAAGGAACTCATCAAAGACAGTTACCGCCTCTGTGGAAGGAATGCTCCTGTCATAAATATCCCCTGCCAGCAAAAGCACATCCACCTGCTCTTTTTTTGCAATCTCAAGTATTTGGTTCAATATATATGCCTGATCCTCATACAACGGAAATTCATACATGGTCTTTCCGATATGAAGATCTGCCGTGTGTAATAATTTCATTCCTCCACCCATACGGACACAGAGCCGCCTTCTACAAAGAATTCTCCCTTTCCGTCTTCTCCTATCACTACTTTTTCCGGTCTGTTGCCCATGTAATCATAAAAGGTCTTTCCCCGCTTTTCTTCTCCCACATACATGACTTTAGAGCCTCCCGGCCCATCGCTGACCAACAGGGCAAGTCCGGATTTTTCCATTTCCGGGGTTCCTTCCCTTGTAAGGCCTACGATGTTATGATGGTCAAAATAACGGTGTTCCCTGCCATAAGCATAGCTTTTCCGAAGCTTCAGCAGCCTGTCAAGCCCCTTAACCGGCTGTATATGATCATGGGGAATCCCGTAATAATCCCCATAAAATACACAGGGAAGCCCTTTTTCCTGAAGAAGTATGAGCCCATAGGCTAAAGGCTTGAACCAGTCCATGACCCAGGACTGCAACGCCTGTCCCGGCTGGGTATCGTGATTGTCCACAAAGGTAACTGCAAATTCGCTTTCTTCCTTTACGAGAGTACCGTTGAAAATAGAACCCATATCAAAATTTCCGTTTCCACAGGAAGCCCTCTGAAAATTAAAATGAAGGGGCACATCAAACAGCTTCATGC
>CAMWWJ010000224.1 GCA_947177925.1 uncultured Lachnospiraceae bacterium | reverse complement strand
ATTTACTGTTATTTCTCTACTCTATTTTAGGAGGGGCGTCGGATTTGACGCTTACTGAAGATGTTAGGGCACACTGCCTAGGACCTGCTGGGCTTTGTGATGTTAGTGGGCTTCGCAGCAGACCTTGCCAATGCCTACTATTGTCAAAAAGTATAATTAGACACCACAACTAAGCCTCTCATCTGAGGGGCTTAAGTCCTTGTATCGGATTGTAATTATTACACAAACTTTATCGGTTCATACGGCTTACCATCTCTTAAGATGGTACAGATAATCGTAGTTGCTCTATTCGACACAGCACCAACCGTGCTGAGATGGTGTTTCCCTTGACTTCGTTTCTTTTGGTAATAATCATTTAACGGGTTATCATGGAAGGAACAGCAACTGGCAACAAGGAAGATAGCATGCCTAAGATATGAAGAAACGCGTTTGGTGCAAGTGTGCTGGCGGTGGTGATTGGGATACATTCCAGTAAGAAGAGCATACAGAATTTCAAGAGTATGTGAAATGGGATGAGGGTAGACAGGGTTTAAGAGGTAGATTCCCAGATAATTATGCAGGATTAGAAAAGGAAGTAAAACCGGATGGTAATCATTATCATGTTTTAAAATTAGGAGAGACTCCCAAACCAAGGAAAACAAAACCTCCTTATTTTAGAATACCTAATCTTGATCCTAATACATCTGCACAAGGAGGGACATTTGCTCCTGGAGATTTATTATCAACTAAAAACAGGAAATAACTTATTGGTGTATAATTCAATATTTATTAGTTAGAAGTATCGTGGTTATGAGGTTTGATATTCATAACCACGGTCTTATCACGGAGGCGATAGAATGGTTAGTGTACTATATATTGGGCAGTATAAAGCAACAGGAAGGTTTACAACAACTCAATGGAGATGTTTTATGGAATGGTGCAAAACAGAATGCAATAAGATTGTTATTTATTCGCAGATGCATTATCATACTATTTGTACTAAGTTTCCGCTATATTGTAATATTAATGAGTTGGAAAGACCAGATGAAGTATTAAGTATCTATGCGTATGAGATCAATGTAATCAATGTCGGATTCTGGGATTATATCAAAGAATACAATTATAATATTGATATAGCAGATGATATTTCTCATATATTCTTTTTTTATGGGAAGAGAAATGTTGCATCATTAGAAATAGTCGATTATGAGAATTATGTATTAATTGAGGAACCCATTAGTCAAGAAGATAAATTTCTATTTAAGAAAGAGTTGATATTAGAGAATATTCGATTTTGTGCAGAGGGAAAATCGGATATAGATGAACTGTTGCAAGAAGAGAGCTGGAAGCCATTAGGACATGCTTGATATTATAGTAGAGTTAGAAACAGATATTGGCATTAAAAAATTATATTTAAGAAGTAACTATTCAGCACATAGTTTAGAGTACATTGATTTTTACTGTTTATCCACCGTCATTTTGACAGTACACCAAAACGACGTAATTCTCTCCTTGACCCATTTTCTGTTAAAATAGAAGTAGAAATTTTAACGGAAAAAGGTGGTCTGATTGACAAAAGATGAAATGAATAAGCCAAGGCTTACACTGATTAAGATACTGGTTTGAGCAGGACAAATGAATAACTGTTTTTTTGGTTAACAGATTTTTATGTAATAGAAAATATGTCAGGAAAATTTAAGGTTGGACTTTGTTTTAGAAATTAAGATAACTCGAGTAGAATTATTTTTGTGGATAAACAAATTAGTAATGAGACTGAAAAAAATAATAAAAATAATACTGCTTTTTGCAGATATAATCTAAAGGAGTAATCGGCACATTGGCTACTTCTGCTTGGCTGAAACTGCTTAAGTATCTTTAACTGCTTCAGCATTTGGAGATATTATAGATATAAAACATGTATTTTACAGGAGCAATATATGTTAATAGCTCAACTTTCCAGCTAGGAGGTTAATTGGAAAATGAATATGAGTGAAGTGAGTAAACATACACAAGAAGTTTTAAAAAAAAATGGATGGTATGAAGGAAGAAAGTATGATATTACATTTTGGGTATCGGAATTAGAAGAGGAAGGCTATAGATTAAATGAATATGCCGAATTAGTCTTAAAAGAATTGGGAAATATATATGTTCGAGAACAAAGTACTCAAATGTATGTAAGTGCGACATTTGATTTTAATCCTTATAACTCTGCAAGTGGAGAATATGATAGATTGGGAGAATTTGAGTTAGCTAGTAGGGATAAAATGTTTCCCATAGGAGCTTTGCAAGATTATATTGTATATGCTGGAGAGTCAAAAAAAATATATCTAGGAGATTGGGAAGGTTTATATATAGCAGGTGATTCTATTGAAGAATACATAGAGAATATTTTTAAGAGAGGATATGAGCCTATTAAAATCTTATTAGATAGATAAATAAAGTTTAGCAGAATAAGGCTTTTATTTGAGAATGGTAAGGAAACTGTCACTTTTACATTGGGTAAATCGGTTCATGAACCGTAAATTCTGAGCGGAAGCATAGAAAACAGCCAGAGCCTGAACCAGTACAGCTGCGTACAGGGCAACCTGGTGAGCCTGACAGACCCCTTCGGCCTGTGCCCGGAAGGGGGGACGGAAAATGTCCGGAACCTTTTAGGACATACAGTGCTCGATATCCTGGGCTTTGTCTCGGTCATAGGCTTCGTATTCGACATAGCAAACGGCATATGGTATACAAAGGAGCCATAGCGCAGACGGGACTAAGCGTCATCAACCTTGGGATAGCCATAAGTGCCGTAGCAGAGGAATATCAGGCAAGCTATAATGGAACGGTATCCATTATGAGCCTTGGAGCGAGTGGGCTGGCGGTAGCGATTGGGATACATTCTAGTAAGAAGAGCATACGGGATTTCAAGAGTATGTGGAATGGGATGAGGAGTAAAGGTGGAACATTGAAATGAATGCGATTTCTAAATTAATGTTAGGTCAAATTTCAAAAGAGCAATTTTTAGAGATAAATGCGATTTCAGATATAGCTGCGGTGATTCAAAAAGGGTTAGTTGAAGCATATCAGAGTCAAAATGCAGATAGTGTAGAAAAATTTATTTATCTTACTTTTGTATTTGAGGTTTTTGACGTAAGAAATGTAGATGTTTTAAATCAATTACTGGCTTCTGATTGGCATTATAAACATGAAGATATTGCTTTGCTTTTGCAAAGAATATCTTCGGTTGAAAGTATAGAATACTTATATGACGCAATAGAATTGCGACCACAATATCTAGTATGGGATGATAATTATGCTTTTGAGGTAAAATGTGTGAGAGCAATATACTACATTGGAAAGGAAAAGTCATTTTCGTATCTGGAAAAGTTATGTAAGCATCCCAATGATGTTATAAGAGAAATGGCTCAAAGGCAAATTAAAAAATTGATGTAAGAAAGCAGATGGCTTGTGGATAAAGAACAAAGTTATACTATTAAACAAAAGTAGCAGAGCTTCAAGTGCAAAATTTGAATTTGTTGGTACTAATAATGAGGGATATATTACCACGTTTCATACAGAAAAGTGGAAAATCATTTTGGAAAATGCTGAATGGAGAAAATATTCCTGTTATTAATCCTAAATAGAGAAAGGTGATATAATATGATGTACAATTGTAAAATCATAGATATTGATGAAGAGGAAGTTACGCTAAAGATAGAGGATATATACATTACAGGGTTCGCTAATTGTGGGGTAAAAAAAGAAATCGGAGAGGAGACGATAGTTGATATATCGTTATATGATGATTTAGAAATCACTCAATGTGGTGAGAATAAATTTGGTATAGAGAGAAAAGACAAAACATACAAATATTCTCTCTTTGGAACTTTGGACATTGCTAATGCTGTTTTGAAATCTGCAATTGACGTTGAAATGGATAAAGAAGAATTATTTGATTATGGATATTTGGATGGCTTGCAAGTCAAAATAGATGTATTAAGAATAGATTTTGATTTTAAACAATATTGAAATTTTTTAATAGCAAGTACATTAATGTAACAAATTTCTGATATTTTTCTTAACAATCCCAAAAACCCCATGTCACAATGGCACACAGCAGGAGCTATATGTGTCAGACGGCACTTTCTGGGAGGCATAAACCGCACTTTGATTTTGGCAAAACCATCTCCTCAATTGTGCAGTATCAGTACCTGACGTAGATTTATGCCAGGACGGCAGAGCGTCTGTAGCAAAACCTAATCATGGACAAGGATTTTCATCAAAGGGATATAATGCAAAACAATGATAAAAAACGTTTGATGGATATTTTAAAAGATTTGGAACAGAACCAAATCAGCATGGTATAGCAGAACCACACATCCACCAGGTGACGAGAAATATAAATCCTAATAATGGTGTAATAACAGGAAAACCAGTTGCAAAAGCTAAAAATGGAGGAGTAAGCATATCAGGAGCAAGAGATGTAAAACAATTATATGAATATTTGGAAAATGGTAAATATCACTATGAGGTAATAGAATGAATAATATGAAAGTAATACAAAAAGAATTTTTTGAAATGTTAAGTACTATTCAAGATAATGCAGTGTATCAGGCATTAGGAGAATATGAAAAAACGGATAGTCTAGAAGATTTGTTATACAACGCTACATATGAAGTGATTACGTCTATTTGTGAACTTCTGGATGGTTATACAAGTGATAATCTACAGCTTGATTTGGTTGACAGAAACAGTAATTACTCATTAAAAACAGGTATACAAATGCATGATGTGTGTGCAAGTTATTTAAAGTGGGAAAACTCGAATGATTAGTAAACAATATAACTAATTTTACATTTATAGAAGGGAAGTAGAGACGAAACCCCAATCCGCTTCCTGTACAACGGCCGGTTCGGAGGGAAAACAGACCAAAGCGGCTTGTATGACATGCGTGCAAGGTACTATAATACAGATATCAAGCGCTTTTTAAACCGTGACATCCTAAGCGGGAGCATCGAGGACAGCCAGAGCCTTAACCAGTACAGCTATGTACAGGGCGGCCCATAAGAACCGGATTAGAAAAAGTTCCAATAAAAATAAAAAATCACACTAATTAGGAAGATTGTTTATGAAGGAATATAGCTATAAAGAAGTTAAAAATGTAACAAAAACCGGAATAATATTTAAGGATGGATATGAGTTGCTATTTGAAGAATGCAGAAATGAATGGTCTATAAAAAATAAGATTAATATAAATGAATCGTATTGTGTTGCAGAAAGAGACTCACTAGAAAAAATTCCATATTTTCTATTTTATTCTAAAGAGAGAGTGAAGGTGCTTTTTGATAAGAAAGGTATTCATAGTAAGAAAAAAAATAAAGATGAATTTCAGAATCTGCAGAATATTTTAAATAGATTTGGAGTTTTTACTTACGATATAACGTAGTGAACAGGCGATAATTATTATTAATATATAAGGATATACAATTCAAGAAGCTTTAAGGGAAGGATTGATGGGCCTTCATATGAAGTAAAGCAATTTGGAAATAGTTTTGATGAAGTTTTAGACTTAGCTAATCAACCTATAATGAAAGATACTGTGGCGATAGTGGAGGTAACAATTCCTGAAAATATTTATAATCAATTAAACCACATGCCATTGGATGCAGGATTTTTGAAATCAGGTGCTGTAACAGTTGAACCAGATATGCTAGATATCTTTAATAAAAGTATTATAGACATAAAACATGTATTTTAAAGGAGCAATATATGTT
>CAMWWJ010000223.1 GCA_947177925.1 uncultured Lachnospiraceae bacterium | reverse complement strand
TTAATTAGTGTAGTGCTGATATTTACGCTTGTAAAAAGTGAAAAAGATCTCATTTTATATATTGTGATTTTATGGGGCTTAACAGCGCTTGGGAATTTGCTGATTATGCCTTATTTAGTAAAATATGTTGTGTTGGTTCCTTTCAGAGAACTGAATATTTTCCGTAATTTTAAATTGATTCTTCAGCTTTTTATCCCGCAAATCGCAATCCAGAGCTATACGGTATTAGACAAAATCATGCTGGGAATCATCGTTAACTCTGATGCGGAAAATGGTTATTATGAGCAGGCTGAAAAGATTGTCAGGCTTTCCCTGACGATCATTACTGCATTAGGGACTGTTATGCTGCCCAGGTTCGCCAAAGTATATGCAGAAGGAAAAAATGATGAAATAAAGCGATATTTATATAAATCATATCGATTTATATGGCTGTTGGCATGTCCCATGGTAATTGGATTGATTTTAATTAGTGATGGGTTTGTTCCCTGGTTTTTTGGAGAAGGATATGATAAAGTCATTCCGTTGCTTAGGATTTTCAGTTTGTTGATTCTGGTAATCGGAATCAGCAATGTAACAGGAGTGCAATATTTAGTTGCTACAAAAAGACAGGTTTTTTATACAATTTCGGTTTTTATCGGGGCATTTATTAATATAGCATTAAACAGCATACTGATTGTGAAGCTGCAGTCTTTTGGTGCAGCAATTGCTTCTATAGTGGCGGAAACGTCCATTGCTATTATGCAATTGATTTATATACGGAAAGAAATTGAAATGAAGCAGGTTTTTGCTTCGGTATGGAGATATGTACTGTGCGCATTTTGCATGGGCGGTATCATGTGGGGAATCGGGAGGAATTTAAGTTCCTCACCGTTTCATACAGCACTTCTGGCAGGAATCGGCGGAGGTGCCTACCTTTTGCTTCTGTTACTATTACGGGATGGAATGGTATGTGAAGTATTGCAAAAAATAAAAGAAAGAGTTAGAAAAGGAAATTAGAATGGGAAAGGGCACTGTCAACAATAGGACAATAACTGTATTTTTGCTATCGATAACTATTTTGGTAGATTATTTGAATGGCTTGATAGTGAAGGCTCAGATTGGTATGTTGTTTCGCCTTGTCTGTATTGGATTCTTTTTGTACGTGACAGCAGTAAACAGCAGAAAGATCTTTATTTTTTCCGTCAGCCTTATAAGTTTTTTTCTGGCAAACTCTTTTTTTTCCTTCCTTGTACATCAGAATACTGCCGGATTGGTCTATGACATAAAAATGGGTTTGAAAATGTCAATGTCAATGGTTGTATTTGGTGCGTTGATTGCAATGGCGAAATCGAAGCAGATTGACAGGAAGGATATTTTAAGGATTTTAAGAAATAATCTATTATATGCTCCAATTTTGATTATAGGTTCCAGAATATTAAATATTGGACAGGCAAGCTATGTGCATAATTCATCCGGATTTAAAGCTACATTTTTGTCTTTAAATTCCATTAATATAGCATTACTGGTTTTGTTTTCTTATGTATTTTACAATTTGTGTATAAGGGCTCAGAAAACGAAATGGTTTGTTTTGCTTATCTATCTTGTTATACCGATGTTTATGCTGGGAACTAAGTCAAACCTGATTTTCCTTGTGTTTGTACCAATATTGTATATCTGCCTGAACATAAAGAAAAGAAGTACGTTTTTCTTTATTTGCATAGGTGCTATTGTAGTTGTCTGTGTGGCGGCTATTATGATAAGGATAGATTTCTTTTCTCTACCTTTTGTTACCCTGATTTTAGAAAGACAGATTTTCCTGTTCAAACAAAGGGATTTAATCACCTATCTGCTCAGCGGAAGAAACTGGGTATTGGAAACGGCATTTAAAGATGTAATCTCCCATATGGGGATTTTTACAATGATATTCGGAAAAGGATATTTTGCCCCCCATAATGAGATTGGCCTTATCATGGGTGCGTCCGGCAATGATGTGCGTCCTATAGAAATGGATTGGGCTGATATTTTCATGTCCTATGGTCTTGTAGGATTTGCCTTCACCTATGGAATTGCCCTTTTCTTATTGTATATTACTTTTAAAAAGCGGAAAAACAAGGAGACACAGTTTTATTTTATTGCCCTTTGCATTTTGATTATTTTTGCCTCTACAGGAGGACATGTGTACGGCGAGGCAATATCGGCTACGTTTCTGGGGATAATATTGGCAGGAAGCTACATGAAGGAGTGAGGCAATGAATTGTGAAGAAATTTGCCTGGATGACCGGTTCCGGGTTTTTAAAGTGAATCATTTAAAAATACCTTTTGTAAAAAAGGTGGGACTGGATCTTGCGGCAAAATACATGCTTTTGCTTATGAATTCCTTTGGAAAAAAAAGCAAAAACAGGAATGTATTTGTAGATGAGGTAAAGAATAATTCCATGGTTACCAATATGCGCAATACAATGAAGCATTTTTCGGAAAGGAAGGAAAGCTTCTGCGTATGTAATTTCAGAGGGAGGGAAAAGGAATTTCCTCATGTGAAAATCGGATATGCAAATGCAGCCATGCTTTTTCTTACATTTTCCTTTCAATACTGCATGATGCTTGTTTTTTCTCTTCTGTTTGCCAGAAAGGAAGTAAAAAGAAAAATGGCAGAGCTTCTTATAAGCTATATGAGGAAGTATATAAGCATTGTGGAGCAGGGAAAATCAAAGGTGCATTTTTATATGATGACAGACCACAACTTTTTTTCTACCATCGTTGCACTGTCTGCAAAGGGAAAGACATCAGTCATACAGCACGGGCTGATTCTGGACCGGTCCTATTACTATCCCATATTAGCAGATGAATTTCTGGCATGGGGAGAGGAATCCCAAAAAAAGCTGGAAGGGGACTCAAAAGTAAAGGTAACGGGAACTTACAAATTTGACTTATATGCCAAAGCGCCGGAAAATGATGATGGAAGCATCCTGTACTGCGTTTCTATACTGGATAATAAGCTGGTAAAGAAAAAAATAGATAATCTTCTTAAAATAACAAAGGAGGCAGGGCTTGGCTTTAAGGTGAAGACTCATCCGGGCAGCTTTTACAATGTTCAGATGTGGAAGGACATGTATGCAGAGGAAGACATACAGTTTTTTCAGGAGGAAAGCCTGTTAGATATTCCCTTTCATACGGCAGTCATTGAAAATTCAACCATATTGCTGGACATGCTGTATTTAAAGAAAAATATCGTAATATATGACAGCGCTGACGGGTACTTCGGACAATATGCGGATATTGTTCCCTGCAGTGAATCTTATGAAGGCATAAAGGAAGCATTGTCTAAGGAAAGGTGCGACGGTTTTGAAAGCACAGAACAGATCATAATGGAAAAAGAATTGTTTGGTGGTCAATGCACTATTTAACAAGATAGCAATTATAAGTTTAAGATAAAGGAGAAAAGATATGTTAAACAACAAAACAATTTTAATCACAGGCGGAACAGGTTCATTTGGAAATCATTTCACGGAATATGTATTAAAACATTATAAACCAAAAAAAATCATCATTTATTCCAGAGATGAGTTCAAGCAGTTCAATATGGCAAATAAGTTTAAAGAACATGCAGACGTGCTTCGTTTCTTCATTGGTGATGTAAGGGATAAGGAAAGATTTTCAAGAGCCTTACATGGAGTGGACTATGTAATCCATGCAGCAGCGCTGAAGCAGGTTCCGGCTTGCGAGTACAATCCAATCGAAGCGGTTAAGACCAATATTGACGGCGCTATCAATATTGTAAATGCAGTGCTGGACTCTGACAGTGTAAAGAGACTGGTAGCATTATCAACGGATAAGGCAGTAAATCCAATTAACCTTTACGGAGGTACTAAATTGGTTTCCGATAAATTATTTATTGCGGCAAATTCTTATGCAGGCGCAAGAGATGTGCGTTTTTCTGTAGTGAGATATGGAAATGTGGCAGGAAGCCGCGGCTCTGTCATTCCGTTCTTTAAAAATATTATTGATAATGGCGGAAAGGAGCTTCCTATTACCGATTACCGTATGACGCGTTTCTGGATCAGCTTAGAGGAAGGGGTACAGTTGGTGATTAAGGCATTGGAGGAATCCAATGGAGGAGAGACCTTTATTTCTAAAATCCCATCCTTTAAGATTACAGATCTTGCCCAGGCAATGCTGCCGGGATGTGAGATGCCGGAAGTGGGTATCCGTGAAGGAGAAAAACTTCATGAAATCATGGTAACAAAGGAAGACTCTGCATTAACTTATGAATATGAAAAGCATTATATTATTTATCCACACTTTAACTGGTGGGGACCTGAAAAAATCATTCCGGGCGGCAAAAAGGTAGAAGAGGGCTTTGAGTACAGCTCAGGCATCAATAAGGAATGGCTCAGTGTAGAGCAGTTAAAAGAATTGGTTAGTACAATGGATTTCAATCACTAATGTGAGGATGTGGTCTTATGGGTAAAACGATTGCAATTATTACGGCAAGAGGCGGCAGCAAGCGCATACCAAAAAAAAATATCAGGGATTTTTGCGGGAAACCGATTCTTTCCTATTCCATAGAGGCAGCTTTGAAAAGCGGGGTCTTTGATGAAGTCATGGTTTCTACAGATAGTGAGGAAATTGCAGAAATCGCAAGAAAGGAGGGGGCGGCAGTCCCCTTTTTTAGAAGTGAGAAAACAGCAAATGATTTTGCCACTACTACAGATGTGCTGTTGGAAGTAATCGAAGAGTATAAGCAAAGAGGCATGGAGTTTGAATACGGATGCTGTATTTATCCTACGGCTCCTTTTGTAACACCAGAGGAATTAAAAACTGCCATGAGTCTTTTAAAGAATCAGGAAGCGGATTCGGTTATGCCCATCGTGCAGTATTCCTTTCCGCCCCAGCGGGGAGTGGAAGTAGAGGAAGGGCTGATTAAGGTAAAATGGCCGGAATACTATCAAATGCGCTCTCAGGATTTAAGTCCTATTTACCATGATGTGGGACAATTCTACTGCTTTCGGACAGACAGGTTCATAGCTTCCAAAAAGGTGGTAGGAGAGCATTGTGTGCCTATGATTGTATCGGATTTGGAAGTGCAGGATATTGATAATGAAGAGGACTGGAAAATAGCGGAAATGAAATATAAGCTGATGCAGTCAGAAAAGGAGCAGGAATATGCAGATAAACGGTAGGAACATTGGAGACGGAAATCCTTGTTATGTGATTGCGGAAATGTCAGCCAATCATGCGGGAAGCATAGAAAATGCAAAGGAAATCATTCATGCGGCAAAGGAAAGCGGAGCGGATTGTATTAAAATACAGACCTATACGCCGGATACCATAACCATGAACTGCCATAATCAGTATTTCCAGATTGAAGGCGGCACATGGGAAGGGGAAAACCTGTATTCCCTGTACGGAAAGGCATATACTCCATGGGAATGGCAGGCAGAGCTTTTTGAGACGGCAACGAAAGTGGGACTTGACTTTTTTTCCACGCCTTTTGACCATACTGCTGTAGATTTTCTGGAAGAAATAGGAATGCAGTTTTATAAGATTGCATCCTTTGAACTGGTAGACATTCCTTTGATTCAGTATGTGGCAAGTAAGGGAAAACCTATTATTATGTCAACCGGAATGGGAAGTCTGGGGGAAATTGAAGAAGCGGTGAATGTAATCAAAGAGAAAAACTGTCCTTTGGCATTATTAAAATGCTCCAGCGCTTATCCGGCAATTCCTGATTCCATGAATTTAAAGACCATTCCCAATATGAAGGAAGTGTTCCAT
>CAMWWJ010000222.1 GCA_947177925.1 uncultured Lachnospiraceae bacterium | reverse complement strand
GCATGAGCCGTCAAGCCCTCTTTTTGGGCAAACAGCTCAATATCCTTATGTACTATGGAAAGGGCGCTTTCCGTATAAGAGATAATACTGGATTTTTTCATAAAATCATCCACATTTAAGGGCGAGAAAAACTTGGCAGTGCCGTTTGTAGGCAGCACATGGTTTGGTCCCGCAAAATAATCTCCCAAAGGCTCGGAAGAATATTCTCCCAGAAAAATAGCTCCCGCATGGCGGATCTTCGTCATAACGGAAAAAGGATCTTTTGTCAGGATTTCCAAATGCTCAGAAGCAATCTCATTTGCTGTTTCAATGGCTTCTTCCAGGCTTTCTGCCACTAAAATATATCCGTAATTTTCTAAGGATTTCTCTATGATTTCCTTTCGTTCCAGCTGATTCGTAAAAGTATCCACCCACTTAGAAACCTTTTCAGCTAAGGATTTGTCTGTAGTAATCAAAATAGCCGAGGCTAATTCATCATGCTCTGCCTGTGACAATAAATCGGCAGCGATATATTTTGGATTTGCCGTTTCATCTGCCAGTACCAGTATTTCGCTGGGGCCTGCAATGGAATCTATGCTTACATAGCCATAAACAGCTTTTTTGGCTAAAGCCACAAAAATATTGCCCGGTCCCACGATTTTATCCACCTTGGGTACGGACTGGGTGCCGTAAGCCATGGCTGCAATAGCCTGGGCGCCTCCTGCCTTGTATACTTCATCCACGCCGGCAATCCTTGCGGCTGCCAGAGTGCCGGGATTTACCTTTCCGTCTTTTCCAGGCGGTGTCAGCATAATGATCCGGTTCACTCCCGCTACCTTTGCGGGAAGGATGTTCATAAGTGTAGAGGAAGGATATGCCGCTTTTCCTCCCGGAACATAGACTCCCACTGTATCAATGGGGGTGATTTTCTGTCCCAGAATCGTACCGTCCTCTTTTGCATCAAACCAACTGTTTCGTTTCTGTTTTTTGTGGTAATCTTCAATGTTTTTGGCAGAGCGCTTCATAACCTGAAGAAATTCTTCATCCATTTTTGCAAGGGCTTCTTCAAACTCTTCTTCCGTAACCCGGATGGTATCTTTGGTAATCTGGCATTTATCAAATTGACTGGTGTAGTCAAACAATGCCTGATCTTTTTCTTCCTTTACCTTTTCGACAATTTCTGCAACCACGTCCTCATATTGTCCGTAATTGTTAGGGCTTCTTTTTAACAGACTGTTCAACAAGTCCGTTTTCGTATCTTCCGTTAATTCTACTATCCTCATGACAATCTCTCCTTTAACTGTCCGATCAGCTTCTTTATACGCTCCGCTTCCATTTTCATGCTAACCTGGTTTACAATCATCCGGGCGGAAATGGGGCAGATCTCTTCCAATACCTCTAAACCGTTTTCCTTTAATGTAGAACCGGTTTCCACAATATCCACGATCACATCGGAAAGCCCTACGATGGGTCCTAATTCCACAGAACCGTTCAGCTTGATAATATCCACGGTCTGGTGCTTTTTATTATAGAAATAATCTTTGGCGATTTTCGGGTACTTGCTGGCAACCCGTATCATTTCATGATGTTGTAAAAGTTCCTTGGCGCTTTCCGGTCCGCACACGCACATCCGGCATTTTCCAAAGCCTAAATCCAACACCTCATACGCTCTTTTCCCTTCTTCTAACAAAGTATCCTTTCCTACCACTCCAATATCGGCAGCTCCGTATTCCACATAAGTAGGAACATCAGGTCCTTTGGATAGAAAGAATTTCAGTTTTAACTCCTCATTGACAAAAATCAGCTTTCTGGAATCCTTATCCTTCATTTCCTCACAGGTAATCCCGATTTCCTCAAGCAACGCCAACGTATTTTTAGCAAGCCTTCCCTTTCCCAGTGCAAAGGTTAAATATCTCATATCTTCATTCATTTTTGATCCTCACTTTTCATGCCGTTTCCTGGCGGGTTTTCAAAATCTGTATCTCATCTGTCTTTTTCACTTATAAGAATAGAACCCGTTCCATCCGGTTTCCTTTTGCAAAGTTCTCATACGCTTCTTTGGGCTTGTCCTCCGCCTTTTCCATCAGTTCCACAAAGGTTCCTGTTTTTCTAAGCTCCTTTGCCTTTAAAATGGCTTCCTTTTGCTGATTTTTTTCATAAACCATGAGTACGCCCGTTTCCTGACAGTTAACTGGAATTTTCTGACTGGACAAAGCCACCATCAAATCGTCTATAATAATCATGAATCCGATTGCCGGAGCATTCTTTCCAAAATAAGACAATAACTGGTCATAGCGTCCTCCTGTTAAGACTGCATCCCCCACACCGTATGTATAGCCTTTGAAAATCACTCCCGTATAGTAATTATACTTGCTCAGCATACCAAGGTCAAAAGAAACATAGTTTTCCACCCCATAAAGGCAGAGTATCTCATAAACCTGCTCCAAATGCTCAATTGCTTTCCTGGAACGTTGATTGTTCACGGTTTCTTTCATATCCTTTAAAGCCTCTATGGAACCAAAAGCGTCGGATATGGATAAGAGAACGTTGATTTTATCCCGGTCAATTCCTTTTAATAAAAGCAATTCCTCTGCACCAAAAAAGTTTTTGGTGGAAATAAAATCCCGCAGTTCATATTCCGTTTCTTCGTCAAGTCCGGCTTCCTGACATAAGCCTTTAAAAAATTCCATTTCCCCTATGCTGATTTGGAACTCCTTTAATCCGGCGCTTAAAAGACATTCTACCGCCAAATTGATCATTTCCCCGTCCGCTTCTGCTGAGCCGTCATTAAACAACTCCACTCCCATCTGGGTAGTTTCCTTTAATTTCCCCTGTAAGTTGGAAGTATTGGTAAAGGCATTGCCGGAATAGGTGAAACGTACCGGAAGGGTTTCATCCATAAAATATTTTGCTGCGCTCCTTGCCATGGAAGGGGTGAAATCCGGCCGAAGAGCCAGCGTATTGCCTTCTTTATCAAAAAATTTATATAAATCTTTGCTGGCGGTGGTACCGATTTCCTTTCCAAATACATCAAAAAATTCAAAAGAGGGAGTTTGAATGTCTTTGTAGCCAAACTCCTTGAATTTATGATGTAAAAGCTCTTGAACTGCCAGCTTTTTGGCGTATTCCAATCCGTAAATATCTCTGACTCCTTCTGGTGTATGTACTAATTTCTTGCTCATAATGTTCCTTTCTATTGGGGGAGTATGTTGAAGTTGCTAAGGTTGTTTCCAGGTGTTCTCCTATCTTTGCTTTATCACTGTGAAGTGCTAATCTGATATCGGATTAGCACAACAAACTATTGCAAGTATACTAAAGGCGGGGGGATTTGTCAATGATTTGTTTAGATGTTATTCCCATTTTTGATTTTAAGGATTTAATCACTTTTGGTCTTTTCCTTTTGGCATTACTTACATTCGTTTTTACGTTTTGTAAGCAACCTTACATAGAAAAACCACCCCTAAACTTTGACCAGCAGCGGGGTGGATTTTCTATTCCTAATCTTGGTCAACCCACCTTGTGGGCGGTTGTTCCTTTTCATATTTTAATATAGCATACTCTATACAGCTTTGCAATAATTAAAAACTTATATCTTCAAAACTCACTCCCCATCCCTCAACTTCAAATCCAACTGCAGTGCATCCAGATAAGGCACGAATAACCCCTGCTTTGGCACAATCCCATACTGCAGATCAATCTCCTCAAACCGAAAGCTTTTCCTGCCCCCATTTTTCGCCCTGTCCCAAAATACTTTCAAATTTCGAAAAGGCATATAATACAGAAAATCCTTATGGGTATAATGAATGATAAAAAAAGAAACCCCCTGCTGCTTTTCAAAATCCTCCATAAAAATAATCTGATGTTCATGAATATTCTGCAGAGAAAACGTATCACTGGCACATTCCTTGGCATCAAAGCATACAGGAATCCCCTGAACCGCCCCTATGTAATCCACAGTACTCTTCTGGTCAAAATAGGCAAGTGTAATATGCCTTTGCTCCTTGTCAATCTTAATAGGTGTAATAGGGGTTGGCACCTTTTGAATCAACCCAAGCCCGCTTTCTCTGTACTTTTCATTTGTCCGGTTAATCAGGTCTTCCAAAGCGGAGCCCCTTAACCCTCTTGAATTCCATGTTGCCATTTGCTAACCTCTTGTTCTTATCATACAGTCTCTTGCCAGAATTGCTTGATTTATACGTTTCCTGTATCTGTCTTTTCCTCTGATTTTTCAAAATTACCCTTCTTCATTGCTAAATCTACAATTTCATCAACAGTTGGATTGGCGGGCAGACCAACTAATTCCGGATAATAAATCAAATCGCTTCCTCCCGGATGGTTAATTCCTTTCTTGAATTTCATTACCAATGCAAGATGTTCTTCTTCTGTCAATTCTTTCCCAGTCTTTTTATCATGCACACTAATAATTGTTTCCAACAAATCAACGAGTTCCTCTCTGGACAGTTTCTGAGCCATATTGCTATCTCCTTATCATTCTTAATATTCGTTGTAAATATAATCATTTTTCAGCAGAAACACAATTCTCAAAAGAGGGGGACAAATTAGCACCAAGCCGCAAAAAACGCTCCGGAAACGCTGTCTGAAAGCTTTTTTCAGACAGTGCCTCAAAAGGGACCTCCATCCTTGGGAATACAAGCCGGTAAGCATGAAGCAACTGCTCTTCTACATGATACTCCAGCTTGATCCTATCATTCAGCTTCTTATCCCCATACTTATAATCGCACAAAATCGGATGTCCGATAGAAGCAAGATGGGCACGAATCTGATGAGTCTTTCCCGTCACTAAATGAACTTCTGCCAAGGTGCAGAACTGTCCGTTTTCCCTCTGCCTCTTTTCTTTTTTTACATCCACATTTCCCACTTTTTCAGAAAACAGGGAAAAAACTTTTAGAGGCTTAATATTGGTTATAATCTCCGAAGCCCCTTCCGCTTTTTTTTGGGTCAGCGCCGCCTTATTGGAAGCAGAATCTTTTTTCAAATATCCCTTTAAGGAAACCGGTTCTTTTAACCAGCCCTTTATCACGCATACATAATATTTTTCCAGTTCTCTCGTTTTTAAAAGCTCATTCATTTTCTGAAGTCCGGTCAAGGTCTTACCGCATATGACTATGCCGGAAGTATTCCGGTCTAAACGGTTACAGACAGAGGGTTTGAAGGTATGAAATTCCTCCGGGGTAAGCTGCCCTTCCTGAAATAAATGTGCTAAAAAATATTCATTTAAGGAAATATCCTCATCCTTTGCTTTTTGAGAAAGCATATTCACTGGTTTGTTCCATAACAGAATCTGTTTATCTTCATAAATGACAGACAGCTCCTTAGGAATGCTTATTTGTAACAGCTCATCTACTGCCTGATTTTTGGCTGCTTTTCCTTCTTCCACTGTTACGGCTTTTTTGCCGGAAAACTTTTCATACGTTTCCGGCGCCAGATACAGCCTTACCAAGTCTCCTTCTGCCAGTTTTTCCTTTCCTTCTGCTTTTTTCCCGTTTAAGGTAATATTCTTTTTCCGAAGCATTTTGTAATAAAAGCCGGAAGGCGCCTTCCCCAACAGCTTTCCAAGATATTTATCAAATCGTTGTCCGGCTTCGTTTTCCCGAATCACCACTTCAATCATAAACTGTTTTCCTCCCAACTATCTACAAAGAAATCTGATGGAGCACATTCATGATTTCCTGATCCTGGCTGCCTTTGCCGTCTGCCAGCTCATTTAGCTGCCGGATTCGTGCAAAATAAGGTTCTTTCTGTGGGAAGATCTTTACATTTG
>CAMWWJ010000221.1 GCA_947177925.1 uncultured Lachnospiraceae bacterium | reverse complement strand
CGGTTTGAAAATGTGTCCGGAATCAGCTCGGAAAGTGTAGTGGAAAGAAGCTACATAGAAACTCTTCTGGAAATGCCATGGGATAAAAGGTCAAAGGACAGCCTGGATCTGGACAGGGCAGAGGAAATATTGGAAGAAGACCATTATGGACTTTCGAAAGTGAAGGAACGGATTTTGGAGTTTCTGGCAGTACGTGCCTTGACCAAAAAGGGTTCGGGACCTATTATTTGTCTGGTAGGGCCTCCCGGAACCGGAAAGACTTCTATTGCAAAAAGCATGGCAAGAGCCTTAAATAAAGAATACGTGCGCATCAGCCTTGGCGGCATTCATGATGAGGCGGAAATCAGAGGGCATCGGAAGACTTATGTGGGCGCCATGCCAGGCCGGATTGCCATGGCATTAAAGGAAGCAGGCGTAAAAAATCCTTTAATGCTTTTGGACGAAATCGACAAAATCGGCAAGGATTACAAGGGAGATACTTCGGCTGCGCTGTTAGAGGTGTTAGATGGAGAGCAGAATAAAAAATTCAGGGATCATTACATAGAGCTTCCCATGGATTTATCAGAGGTGTTGTTTATTACAACTGCCAATGATCTGTCAGAGATAAAAGGTCCATTGAAAGACCGTATGGAAATTATTCAGGTTACCAGCTATACTTCCAATGAAAAGTTCCATATTGCAAAGGAGCATCTTGTTAAGAAACAGAAAAAGAAGAATGGCATTTCGGAAAAGCAATTGACCATCAGCGATAAAGCGCTGAAGGATATGATTGCCTGTTATACAAGAGAGGCAGGAGTCAGGGAGTTAGAAAGAAAGCTGGGGGCAGTCTGCAGAAAAGCTGCCAGAGAAATTCTTAAGGACAGAAAAGCGGTTATAAAAGTGACTGCCGGTAATCTGGAAGAATATCTTGGAAAGCCCAGATACTCCCGGGATAAAATTAGCGGAAAAGACCAGGTGGGCATTGTAAGAGGCCTTGCCTGGACAAGCGTAGGCGGTGATACGCTGGAAATCGAAGTGAATGTTATGGCAGGCAAGGGTAAGCTGGAGCTTACGGGACAGCTTGGTGACGTGATGAAGGAATCTGCGAAAGCAGGGCTTAGCTATATCCGTTCTGTTAGTGAAAAATACAAAATACAGGATGATTTTTTTGAAAAACATGATATTCATATTCATATTCCGGAAGGAGCTGTGCCAAAGGACGGACCCAGCGCCGGAGTCACAATGGCATTAGCCATGCTGTCTGCCATTGCCGGAAAAAAGGTAAGAAGAGATGTGGCAATGACTGGTGAGATTACATTAAGAGGCAGAGTGCTTCCTGTTGGAGGACTGAAGGAAAAAATACTGGCGGCAAAGGAAGCCGGCATCCAAACAGTGTTTGTACCAAAGGAAAATCAAAAGGATATAGAGGAAATTTCCGGTGAAATCAAGGATGGGCTGGAAATTCTATTTGCAGAACATATCGAAGACGTAATAGAAACGGCATTTGCAGGCTAGGACAGAAAAGCCGGGACGGGAATGAATTGCTGTCAGGACATATGCTGGCTGAACGGAAAAAAGGAGAGAAAAATGATTATCAAAAGTGTCAATCTGGAAACAGTATGTGGTGTTACAAGTACCATTCCCCAAAATACAAAGCCGGAAATCGCATTTGCCGGAAAAAGCAATGTAGGGAAATCCTCGCTGATCAATGCCCTCATGAATCGAAAATCCTATGCCAGAACCTCTGCACAGCCGGGAAAGACCCAGACTATTAATTTTTACAATATCAATGAGGAGCTGTATTTCGTGGATCTGCCGGGATATGGGTATGCCAAGGTTTCCAAAGAGGAAAAGGCAAAATGGGGAAAGATGATTGAAAAGTATTTGAAGCGGTCAAAGACTTTACAGGCAGTATTTTTGCTGATTGATATACGGCATGAGCCTTCTGCCAATGACAGACAGATGTATGAGTGGATATTGAGCAATGGATTTCACCCTATCATCATTGCAACAAAGGCGGATAAAATTAACCGCTCCCAGCTTCAAAAGCATATAAAAATGATAAGGACAGGGCTTGAAGTGGAAAAGGATACGATTCTGATTCCCTTTTCAGCGCAGTCGAAGCAGGGCAGAGAGGAGATTTATCAGCTAATCGAAGAATTGCTTCAGCATTAACAGGAAAGAGTGAAAATCATGAGAGATGGATTTTGGCATTATGGAAAAATAACCTTAAACTTTCTGATTGCACTGCTTGGCATGCTGCTTGTTGTCTTTCTGGTTCCAAGAGTGCTGATATTCTTTAGCCCCTTTGTAATTGGCTGGCTGATTGCATGGGTATCCAACCCACTGGTGGGATTTGTGGAAAAGAAAATAAAGATTAGGAGAAAAGCGGTTTCTGTTTTTTTGATTGCAGCAGTGATAGCTCTCGTTTCGCTGGTACTGTATGGAGGCATTTCCTTTCTCGTTCACGAAATAGCGGGATTTCTGACTACGCTGCCCCGGGCATGGGAAACCGTGGAAGAGACCTTTGTTGAAATGGGCGATAAGGCTTCTAAACTGTACGATGATCTGCCTTTGGAGGTAAGGCAGGGAGTAGAAGAGTTTTTTGGCTCTTTAAGTACGGACATTGGAAATTTTGTGGGCAAGCTCAGCGAGCCTACTGTGGATGCAGTGGGAAACTTTGCAAAAAACCTGCCGTCAGCCATTGTCAATATTATTATTTGTCTTTTGTCAGCCTATTTTTTTATTGCGGAAAGAGACAGTGTGATTGCATTTATTAAAAAGGTTACGCCTGTTTTTATTCAAAATAAGTGGCACATCGTTTATGAAAGCCTTGCGACTGCTGTGGGAGGCTATGTAAAGGCGCAAATAAAAATTGAAGCAAGAATTTATGTGATTTTATTTATTGGACTTTTATTGCTCAGAGTAAAGTATTTTGCCCTGATTGCCCTGATCATTGCCCTGATTGATATTCTGCCTATTTTCGGAATGGGTGCTGTTTTAATGCCATGGGCAGTGATTGAGTTGTTTCAGGGACATTATTATGAGGCTGTTGGATTTACTGTATTATGGTGTGTTGGAAATCTGGTAAGACAGATCATACAGCCCAAAATCGTAGGCGAATCCGTAGGGCTTGCAACCATTCCTACCTTGTTTTTGATTTATATAGGATGGCGGTTTGGCGGCGTTATGGGAATGATTATAGCAGTGCCCATTGGAATGCTGTTTGTAAATCTGGTGAATGCGGGTGTATTTGATACAGTCAGGGAGAGTCTGGATATATTGGGAAAGGACATCACTGCTTTTCGTGTGTATACAAAAAAGGACAGGGAATATTATAAACGTTATCTGGCAGGCGATAAAGAGGCGGAAAGAAAGCTGGAATCCCAATTGGAAGAGAAAAAGACAGCGGAGCCTGCAGCCGAAAAAATGACGAAGGAAAAGGATGAAAAAGAAAAGAAAGGGTGAGTAAGATGCAGGTAACGGTATTTAGCTGCCGGGACTTTGATGAAAAGGATTTGTTTTTATCCTATGGAAAGGAATTGGGGCTTGATTTAGTATTATGTAAGGATGCGCCTGCTTTCGAAAATGTGGATTTGGTAAAGGGAAGTCGATGCGTTGACATTCTTACCACAAAGATTGACCGAGATCTTGCAAAGGCATTTGCGGATCGTGGCGTGGAATATTTAATTACGAGGACGATAGGATATGACCATATTGATGTGGAGGCCTGCAGGGAATATGGGATTGCCGTAGGAAATGCTCCATATGGACCAAATGGTGTGGCAGACTATACCGTTATGCTGCTTCTTATGAGCATTCGTAAGGTAAAGAGGATTATAGAACGTACCAATATCCAGGATTATACACTTGCGGGAAATCTTGGAAGAGAACTGAAGGATCTGACGGTAGGCATTATCGGAACCGGACGCATTGGAAAAACAGTCATCCAAAATCTTTCCGGCTTTGGCTGCAGAATACTTGCTTATGATTTGTATCAGTCAGAAGACGTAAAGGAAAAGGCAGAATATGTTTCTTTGGAGGAGATTTGGAAGGAGTCCGACGTGATTTCCCTGCATATGCCATTGACGGAAAGCAGCTTCCATATGATCAATCAGGAGACCCTTTTGAAAATGAAGCCCGGAGTGGTTTTAATCAATACTGCCCGAGGAGCGCTGATTGAGTCGGAAGCTTTGATACAGGCAATTGAGCAGAAGAGAGTAGGGGCAGCAGGACTTGACGTGGTAGAGGATGAATTTGGACTTTATTATTATGACCGGAAGTCAGATGTGCTGACCAACAGGGAGCTTTCCATATTGAGAAGCTTTCCAAATGTAACGGTAACTCATCACATGGCATTTTATACGGATAATTGTGTCAGGACGGTGGTTGAGGATTCTTTAAGAAGCTGCAAATGTTTTATGGAGGGAAAAGAGAATCCCTGGGAGATAACAACTTGAAAAATTATAAGCTGATCATTCAATATGAAGGAACCCGATATAAGGGATGGCAGAGGCAGGACACTACAGAAAATACTATACAGGGAAAGCTGGAACAGATTTTTTCTAAAATGGAAGGGCGGAAGGTGGAGGTTACCGGGTCAGGCAGAACCGATGCCGGTGTTCATGCTTTGGGCCAGGTGGCCAATGTACAGTTAGAGACGGCTATGTCACAGGAAGAAATAATGAATTATGCAAATCAATACTTGCCGGAAGATATTGCCCTGATTTCAGTGACAGAGGTGTCGGAACGATTCCACAGCCGTTTAAATGCAAAAAGAAAGACCTATTTATACCGGATAAGAAATACGAAGGTGCGTGATGTATTTAGCAGGAGATATGTGCATGTTTTTCCGGAAAAACTGGATTTACAGGCAATGAAGAGGGCAGCCGGATATTTGGAGGGCACTCATGATTTTAAGGCATTCTGTACAAAAAAGAAGATGAAAAAAAGTACGGTTCGAAGAATAGACTGTATAGATATAACAAAGAAGGATGAGGAAATCCGGTTTTTATATGAGGGAAACGGCTTTTTGTATCATATGGTAAGGATTATGACAGGAACGCTCTTGGAGATAGGCGCCGGAAAGCGAGAACCGGAGGATATTCTTAAGATTTTTGAATCGGGAAAAAGGGAGAATGCGGGAGAGCTTGTGCCCGGGTGTGGTCTGACGCTGATCAGTGTGGAATATGATGAAAAGTAACGGGAAGTAAGAAGGGAATCATTGAGGTATGCCATGAAAAGAAAGATTTTAATTATAGGATTTATAGGCTATATCCTGCTGTTGATCCGGCTCATCATTTTTAAATATCCGGTTCCCATGCTGCGGGGGATTATGGATGAATGGGATGTGGATATGATCAGGAAAGGGGTTTATACAGCCAATCTTGTACCTTTTAAAACGATAAAAATGTATATCAGATATTACCATGAAATCAACGGATTTGATAACCTTTTTGGCAATATTCTGGCATTTGCGCCATTTGGTGTATTTGTTCCTGCCATTTTTCCCAAAATGAGCAAAAGCTGGTTTGTACTGCTTCACTCCTTCTGGCTGTCCTTATGCATCGAGCTGTTTCAGCTTGTGTCCCATTTTGGGGAATTCGATGTGGATGATATATTGCTTAACTGCTTTGGAGCAATACTGGGCTATTATTTCTACCGAATATGCAGATGGCTGTTTTCTTATTGGAAGAGCAGGACATAAAGGGAATTTCAGGAAAAAGGGAGAGTTCACATAAAAAACACATTATGAACAATAACTAAACACAAATCACTTGTATATTATAAACATATAATA